>NZ_WWIA01000394.1 GCF_009870065.1 Streptomyces sp. SID5785
ACCCGGGGCGGGGCCTCGCCCCGGGCGACCCGCTCGTCGGCGCGGCCGATCAGCCAGTCCCGGCTGGGCACGACGAGCCCGGCCGGGGTGAAGGCGATCTTGCGGAGCTCGGCGTGACTGCCGGAGTCCTTGCGCCACAGGCCGCTGACGATGTCGACGGCCTCCTCGGGCGACGCGGCGAACTCCAGGCCGGCGTACACGGGCGCGCACGCGTCGAGCCCGAGGTCCTGGGCGGACAGCCGGCGCCCGAGCCGCCTCGTGAAGACCTCGGCGATCAGCGCGGGTGTGGTGCCGCGCGGCTGCTGGCCGCGCAGCCACCGGGTCACGGACGTCTTGTCGTAGCGCAGGTCGAGACCGTGTTCCAGACCGAGCTGGTCGACGCGGCGGGCGAGCCCCGCGTTGGAGAAGCCCGCCTCCGCGATGAGCGCGGCGAGCGGGCGGTTCGGTGTGCGCTGCGGAGGTCGTTCCGTCATCAGCTGTGCGGTCTCCTGCCTTCCGGGCCGTGCTGCAGCCCCCTTGGAACGGCGCGAATTTAGCGGCGATACCACCTCGGGACGGGGTCTTCGCGGGGCCTTCATCCGATCGTGTGACGATGGGACGGAGTCACTGACGGATCGGCCCGCGATCCGGGCGCCGTACAGTGGCTCGGGGCGCGATATATGCACGGTGAAGGTTTTTAAGGGAGGCACTTGCCGTGAGTGAGTTCCGGTTCGTCCGCATGGGGTTCGGTGCGGACATGGTCGAGTACCAGGTCGCCTGGGACGAGCAGCGCCGTGTGCACGCCGCCCGTTTCGCCGACGAGGTGCCCGACACCTGTCTGCTCCTGGAGCACCCGCCGGTGTACACGGCGGGCCGCCGCACGGCCCCGGAGGAGCGTCCGCTGGACGGCACCCCCGTGATCGACGTGGACCGCGGCGGCAAGATCACCTGGCACGGTCCCGGCCAGCTGGTCGGTTACCCGATCCAGAAGCTGCCCCGCCCGGTGGACGTGGTCGCGCACCTGCGCCGCCTCGAGGACGCGATGATCGCGGTCTGCGCCGAGTTCGGCGTGACGGCGGCCCGCGTCGAGGGCCGGGCCGGCGTCTGGGTGCTCGGCGATCCGATCGGGGAGCGTACGGGCCTCGGCGGGCTGTCACTCGACTTCGACCCGCGCCTGAGCAGCGAGGACGAGGAGTTCGACCACCGCCTGGTCGGCCCCGAGTACGCGCCGTCGAACGCGGGCCAGCGCCACGAGGACCGCAAGATCTGCGCGATGGGCATCCGCGTCGCGAAGGGCGTCACGATGCACGGCTTCGCGCTGAACGTGAACCCGGACACCTCGAACTTCGACAAGATCATCCCGTGCGGCATCCGCGACGCCGGCGTGACCTCGCTCTCGTACGAGCTGGGCCGCACGGTCACGATGGACGAGGTGCTGCCGGTCGCGGAGAGGCATCTCCAGGACGTCCTCGGGAACGCGGATCTCAAGCCGCGCGCCGTCGAGAAGGCCTCGGCCTGACCCCACCGGGGGAATGCGCCCCACCGGCCAGAGGTTGGCCACCCGTGAGGGCCATGAACATCACGGGCGTACCCTGATGTACGCCGAGGAATCAAAGCTTTAGGGAGCCGGTCGTGTCCGCAGTCGCACCCGACGGACGCAAGATGCTGCGCCTGGAGGTCCGCAACAGCCAGACCCCCATCGAGCGCAAGCCCGAGTGGATCAAGACCCGGGCGAAAATGGGCCCCGAGTACACGAAGATGCAGAACCTCGTGAAGTCCGAGGGCCTGCACACGGTCTGCCAGGAGGCGGGCTGTCCCAACATCTACGAGTGCTGGGAGGACCGCGAGGCCACGTTCCTCATCGGCGGTGACCAGTGCACGCGGCGCTGCGACTTCTGCCAGATCGACACCGGCAAGCCCGAGGCCCTCGACCGCGACGAGCCGCGCCGCGTCGGCGAGTCCGTCGTCACGATGGACCTGAACTACGCCACGATCACCGGCGTCGCCCGTGACGACCTGGAGGACGGCGGCGCCTGGCTGTACGCGGAGACGGTCCGCCAGATCCACGCGCAGACCGCCGAGCGCGCCGACGGCCGCACGAAGGTCGAGCTCCTGGCCCCGGACTTCAACGCGGTGCCGGAGCAGCTGGCCGAGGTCTTCTCGTCCCGCCCCGAGGTCTTCGCGCACAACGTGGAGACGGTGCCGCGCATCTTCAAGCGCATCCGCCCCGGCTTCCGCTACGACCGCTCGCTCCAGGTCATCACCCAGGCCCGCGAGTACGGCCTGGTGACGAAGTCGAACCTGATCCTCGGCATGGGCGAGACCCGCGAGGAGGTCTCCGAGGCGCTGCGCCAGCTGCACGAGGCCGGCTGCGAGCTGATCACGATCACGCAGTACCTGCGTCCGTCGGTGCGCCACCACCCCGTGGAGCGCTGGGTCAAGCCGCAGGAGTTCGTCGAGCTCAAGGACGAGGCCGAGCAGATCGGCTTCTCGGGCGTCATGTCGGGCCCGCTGGTCCGGTCCTCGTACCGCGCCGGCCGCCTGTACCAGATGGCCATCGAGAAGCGGGGCTCCTACGTCGCCTCACAGGCGGTCTGAGCCCCGACCGTGTGAATTCACGCACAAGGCGTTACCGGTCAGTAGTGGCCGGAACGGCGCGGCCCCGGCCGTCCCCGCAGCTGAGGGGACCGTCGGGGCCGCGCCGCTGTTCCGGGCGCCCACATCCAGGCTTCATGGGCGTTTGACCGTCCGGACACGGCCTGGTAACACCAGTGAGTGACCCTGAAATCACGCCTCGTGCACCCCGTGCCGACAGGGGCCCACGCCGTGATCCGCTCCCGAGGGGGGACCTCAGCCATGCAGGCCGCGCCCGTTCGCGCCACCGCCATCCCGACCGTCACCGACGCCCTGCGTGCCGTGGAGTCGCTCCTCATGAGCGGCGGCCAGCGGCACGCCCGCCGCAACGCCTGGACCTCCGTCCTCGAGGACCGCCGTCGCGCCAAGGACCGGGTCGAGGCCCAGCGCGTCCTCGAAGCGGTCGCCTCCGAGGGCTGACCGGAGCCGACCCACCTCGGGGCTCGTGCCGGTTCCCCGGACACGTAGACTTCAAGCATGGCGAGGAAGGAACCTGCAGCGGACGCTGCGAACCCCGGGCGACTCAAGCAGATCGCTCTGACCTACAAGATGACCCGCAAGGCCGATTCGAAGATCGGTCTTGTACTCGCGGCTGTGGGAATCGTCACCTTCGGTGTCTTCCTCGCGATCGGCTTCCTGATCGGTCACCCCATCTATCTCGGGATTCTGGGCTTCGTGCTCGCCTTCCTCGCGATGGCGATCGTCTTCGGCCGCCGGGCCGAGCGGGCGGCCTTCGGTCAGATGGAGGGCCAGCCGGGCGCGGCGGCCGCGGTGCTCGACAACGTCGGACGCGGCTGGGCCACGACCCCGGCGATCGCGATGAACCGCAGCCAGGACGTCGTGCACCGCGCGGTCGGCAAGGCCGGCATCGTGCTCGTCGCCGAGGGCAACCCGAACCGGGTGAAGTCCCTGCTCGCGGCCGAGAAGAAGAAGATGGCCCGGATCGTCTCCGACGTCCCGGTCCACGACATCATCGTGGGCGACGGCGAGGGCCAGACCCCGCTGAAGAAGCTCCGCACCACCATGCTGAAGCTGCCCCGGGTGCTCACCGGGCCGCAGGTGACCGCGACCAACGACCGGCTGCGGGCCATGGGTGACCTGATGTCGAACATGCCGCTGCCGAAGGGGCCGATGCCGAAGGGTATGCGGATGCCCAAGGGCGGCGGGCGGGGGCGCTAGCCGCTGTCGTACCCGAACTCATGGCGCCCTGAGCCGTTCGGCTCGGGGCGCCTTTTCGTGTGCGGGGTGAGACTGCGTCGGCGGGTGCGGGCCGGTGGGGGCTGGTCGCGCAGTTCCCCGCGCCCCTGGAAGGCAGCGGCTTCGCCGCGGGGCGCGACCAGCCCCCACCGGCCGTCAGCCGGCCACGGTCAGATACGGACCTCTACGGACCTCGCCAGCCGGTCGTGCAGGCCCCGCCCGTCCCGGTCCCAGACGAGCGCCGGGACGGCCAGGCACAGCAGCACGGAGCGGGCCAGGACCCGGCCGGCGCCGAGGCGGCCGCCCGCCTCCGAGACGACCCGCAACCCGAACAGCCGCTTCCCCGGCGTGGAACCGATCGTCCCCACCGTGAGCACGCTGAGCACGAAGAAGATGAGCAGCGCCCAGTTGCTGGTCGCCTGGTCGTAGCCGTGCGTGACCAGGCCGTATGCGATCAGCAGACACAGCGCCCAGTCCACGGCGAGCGCCCCGACGCGACGGCCGGGCCGGGCGATGGAACCCGGGCCGCTCTCGGGCAGACCGAGCTGCTCGCCCCGGTATCCGAACTCCGCGCCCGACTGTTCCAGGGCCTCGCGGGGCCCGGACAGCCACGATCCCATTGCTTCCCTCTTGTCCACGCTTCCACGGTACTGGCAGCGCCACGAACGGAGGCTCCGGCCCCCGCTCCGGTTAACTTCGGCGAAACAAATGGGTCATGCTTGAGAAATCCCGCCTGCCTAAGGTCGGGTCCGAGCGTGTGCCACCGCACCGGCCGCACGACCGAGCTGCAGCAACCCCGCCCCTCCCCGGGCCGGGAGTAGGAGGAGTTGGATGTCCGAGAAGCACGGGTTCCAGAACGCCGAAGAGGTCCAGAAGTTCATCAAGGACCAGGACGTCAAGATGGTCGACGTCCGGTTCTGTGACCTTCCGGGCGTGATGCAGCACTTCTCGATCCCGGCGACGGCGTTCGACCCCTCCGAGGAGCTGGCCTTCGACGGTTCGTCGATCCGTGGCTTCCAGGCGATCCACGAGTCGGACATGGCGCTGCGCGCGGACCTGACGACGGCGCGGGTCGACCCGTTCCGCAAGGACAAGACGCTCAACATCAACTTCTTCATCCACGACCCGATCACGGGCGAGCAGTACAGCCGCGACCCGCGCAACATCGCGAAGAAGGCGGAGGCGTACCTGGCCTCCACCGGGATCGCCGACACCGCGTTCTTCGGCCCCGAGGCCGAGTTCTACGTGTTCGACTCGGTCCGCTTCGAGACCTCGGCGAACCAGGGCTTCTACCACATCGACTCCGAGGCCGGCGCCTGGAACACCGGTGCGGTGGAGAACAACCGCGGCTACAAGGTCCGCTACAAGGGCGGCTACTTCCCGGCTCCCCCGGTCGACCACTTCGCCGACCTGCGCTCGGAGATCTCCCTGGAGCTGGAGAACGTCGGCCTGCAGGTCGAGCGCCAGCACCACGAGGTCGGCACCGCCGGCCAGGCCGAGATCAACTACAAGTTCAACACGCTGCTGGCCGCGGCCGACGACCTGATGCTCTTCAAGTACATCGTGAAGAACGTCGCCTGGCGCAACGGCAAGACCGCGACCTTCATGCCGAAGCCGATCTTCGGTGACAACGGCTCGGGCATGCACGTCCACCAGTCCCTGTGGGCCGGCGGCGAGCCCCTCTTCTACGACGAGCAGGGCTACGCGGGCCTGTCGGACACCGCCCGCTACTACATCGGCGGCATCCTCAAGCACGCCCCGTCGCTGCTCGCCTTCACCAACCCGACGGTGAACTCCTACCACCGTCTGGTGCCGGGCTTCGAGGCGCCGATCAACCTGGTGTACTCGCAGCGCAACCGCTCCGCGGCCATGCGCATCCCGATCACCGGCTCGAACCCGAAGGCCAAGCGCGTCGAGTTCCGCGCCCCGGACCCGTCCTCGAACCCGTACCTCGCCTTCTCGGCGCTGCTCCTCGCGGGCCTCGACGGCGTGAAGAACAAGATCGAGCCGGCCGAGCCGATCGACAAGGACCTCTACGAGCTGGCTCCCGAGGAGCACGCGAACGTCGCCCAGGTCCCGACCAACCTCGAGGCCGTCCTGCACGCCCTGGAGGACGACAACGAGTACCTCCAGGCGGGCGGCGTCTTCACGTCCGACCTGATCGAGACGTGGATCGACTACAAGCGCACGCAGGAGATCGCCCCGATCCAGCTGCGCCCGCACCCGCACGAGTTCGAGCTGTACTTCGACCTCTAAAGATCAGGTCCGGGCGACCTGGGAGGGTTGCCGGAAACAAGCGTTTCAGTGAGGGCTGCCACCCCGATTTCGGGGTGGCAGCCCTCACTCGTTCCGGCATCGTCCTCTCGCGCTCCCGGGCGAGCGCGCACCGAAGCCACGGAGTACATCACGATGATCGCGTAGTCGCCGTCGGGGTGTCGAAAGACCACCGCTGAAGCAGTCGTCATCTGGGGCGCACCCACCAGTCGGCGCGTAAGCCTCACGGCGTCCCTGTTGTCAGGTGAAGTCGGCGTAGGCCAGCCATGCACCACAGATCCGACACTCAAATGCGTAGCCCGTCGGCTGCCCGTCTTTGTCCAGGGACGACATGAAGTGGTCGACCTGGGCAGGCGCACGTCTGTACCTGTCGAGGTCGGCTTCGATCGCGGCAATGGCATCGGGGTGCGGCGCGAGTTCAGCCGCACCGGCGTGACCGCGGAAGATGGCCCCGTCGCCACAATGGGTCAGCCAGCGTTCCTGCTGCCAGCCGGAGAACCCGGGTGTCCGCTGCTCGATGGCACGCACCGTGTCCAGTGGTACGACGCCTTCGACCTCGGTGAACTGCGCCCCGAACCGCTCGGCTGCGCTGCCGTCAGCGATGCACCAGGGACACAGTTCTTCATCGATCTCGTCGACCGCATATACGGGGCCGAGGTAGATGAAGCCGCGAACTCGTTCGCAACAGATACATTCCGTGTCCGAGGGAGCAATCGATCCCGTCGCCACTGGATCAGGGTGATAGGGGAAATCCGGCAGTGCTTGTGTGTCGTCATGCGTGTCCGTCAACGACCTTCGCCCTCCTGCGTATCGTCCAGCTCCGCGACACCGCGTCGGACGCCGGGTCCCGAGCTGGTATGCCTCGACCCACCGCAGTGCAGCGCTCTCCCAGTCGGCGACATCATGCGCCACCGCGCGAAGCAGCCGGTAACGGGCGAGCTGAGGCAGCCCCTCCGCTTCGTGCCGGGTCATCGGCGGAACGGGGCGACTGAAAGCCGCTGGGATCCCCGTGCATCTCGTACGTACGCGCGACAGGCCCAAGAGTCAACCGCCGCGGTGTGCCATCTTCACTGCTCAGCCGGAGCTTCACCGGGAGGAGCTGGACGTTGACGGGCTGCCCCACCATCACGGGGTATCGGTGACACGGCGATCGCCGCCCTGTGACCGGCCTCAGATCGCTCCGAGGTCGACCGTGAGATTGAAGGGTGCGACGGCCTTGACGGTGCCGGTGAACACGGCGCTGTCCCGGTAGGTCTTGCCGGCGGGGTCCAGGACGTAGGTGTAGACGATGGGGAGGCCTGTGGCGGCCTGCTCGACGCGCCAGTAGAAAGGGATCCCGGCTTTCGCGTACTGCTCGACCTTGACGATCCGGTCGGTGGTCTCCGAGCCGGGGGAGACGACTTCGATGACCAGGAGGACGTGTTCGGGGCGCGTGGGATTGAGGTCGATGGTGTCGGCCCGGTACACGGTGACGTCGGGGCGCCGGTTGGTGAGGGGAACATCCTGGAGGCGCACGTCGAAGTCGGTGTCAGCGTTCCAGTCCGCGCCGGCGGCTTCGTCCAGGGCGTTGGCCAGGACGCGGGCCAGCCGATTGTGTCGCTTGGACGCGCTCGGGCTCACTACGACCATCCCGTCCACGATCTCGATGCCTGCACACTGTTCCTCGGTCCAGGAGTCGTACTGCTCCGCGCTGATCTGCGTGTGCATCCAGTCGGGTGCGACCATCTCGGCGGTCATGGCGTGCCTCCCTCGCGGGTGCTCGGCGATTCCCCTGCAGCTCGGCCCAGCCTACTGTTCCCGGCGAGCCAGGGACGGCCCGCTCAGGTGCGTCGCCTCCAGCCCGACTCAGCTCCGTTCTCCACATCATCGGGTCAGGTGCCGGGGGCGGCCGTCAGGACGCCGGTGGAGATCGCGCTGCGCAGGGCCGCGTGGTCGCGGACCGTCTGCTCGGCGTAGTGCAGGGCGAAGGCGGCGACGGCCCGGTCGAAGGTGTCGGAGCGGCCCAGGTAGCCCGCGATAGCGATGCGGTCGCCGGAGCGGGCGTGGGCGCGGGACAGTGCGGTGCCGCACAGGCGGGCGTAGGCGAGGAGTTCCTCGGGGCGCATGACGCCGACGTCCGCGGAGCCCTTCATGTCGCGCAGCTGGCGCCAGTAGAAGGCGCGGCCCTGGGGGCCGGTCATCCAGCCGAGGAAGATGTCGCTCGCCGCCTGGAGCAGCCGCTGGCCGGAGACGACGCGGTGGCCGGGGTGCAGGTAGGGGCCGTGGTACGGGGTGTGCTCCTCGACGACGGAGCGGGTGGCCTCCTTGATCTGGAGGAAGAGCGGGTCGTCGGCGTCGCGCCCGGCGAGGAGCACGATGAAGCAGCGGGTGCCGACGCTGCCGATGCCGACGGCCTTGCGGGCGGCGTCCACGAACCGGTACCGGTCGAGGAGCCGGCGGCGGTCCTCGGCGAGCGTGGAGCGGTAGTCGCCGAACATCTTGCGGATCGCGGCGGCGTCGGTGACGCCGGCCGGCTGGAGCAGCGGCGGGTCGTGGACGATGCGGCGGCGGCCGTCGGGCGTGGTCTCGGTGAGTTTGGCGAGGGCGTGGAGGCTGGTGCGCCGGGTGGCCCGGGTCAGGGTGTGCTCGGCCCGGCGCCGGTGGCGGGCCGAGCGGATCAGCGGGAGCAGCGCGTGGGCGTCGATCCGCTCGTACCAGACGGCGAGTTCGCCGAGGCCGGCCAGGCGGCGCAGGTCGGTGCGGTAGGCGGCGGTGGCGGCGAGGGCCGCGCGGTGGGCCTGGCGGTCGGTGTGGCCGTTGTCGCGGGCGGCGACGGCCACGGAGGCGGCGAGGCGCTTGACGTCCCATTCGAAGGGGCCGGGGTAGGTCTCGTCGAAGTCGTCGAGGTCGAAGAGCAGGGACCGCTCGGGCGAGGCGAACAGGCCGAAGTTCAACAGGTGGGCGTCGCCGCAGAGTTGGACGGTGAGACCGGTGTCGGGTATCGCCGCGAGGTCACCGGCCATGACGGCCGCCGAGCCGCGCAGGAACGCGAAGGGGCTCGCCGCCATCCGTCCGTAGCGGACCGGGAGGAGGTCGGGGAGGCGGTCGACGCCCTGGCGTTCGAGGACGACGACCGGGTCGGTGCGGTCCGCGGCCGGGATCCAGGGGCCGTGCGCGGAGCGGGAGAGGCGTTTGCGGACGCGCTTGCCGTGGGCGGCACGCTCGGCGGGGCTGGTCATGGCCGCCGTCGGTCAGTGGCGCAGCGCGCGGTCGAGGGTGGCCTCGACGTCGCCGTCGAGGGAGCGGTGGCTGCGGGCGGTCGCCTTCTTCGACCTGCCCGCGCCGACCCGGTCCACCCGCAGGGCGACGCTGTCGAGGCGGTTGCCGCCCTGGTCCCGGAAGGTGACGACGACCAGGTAGGACCGGGTGGACGAGGCGCCGTTGGTCACGGTGACGGGCACCGTGGCGCGGCCGTCGTCCCGGGTCACGTCGCCGAGCCGCACGTCCTTCTTCGCGTCGGCGGCGTCCTTGAACCCGTCGACCTTCTTCTGCACCTCGGCCGTCGCCGACGCCACCACCTCGGCGGCCCTGGACGCGGCGTCGGAGGGGCCGTCGCCGTCGGAGCAGCCGGCCGCGCCGAGGAGGAGGGCCGTCGCGAGCAGGGCCGCGCCCGTGCCGCGCACGGCGTCCCGTGCCACCGCCATCTGGACCACCTCCGCCGGACCGACCGCCACTGCCGCTCGTCCCAGTCAACGGTCCGCCGCCGGGAGGCCGCATGCCACGGGCGGCAATCAGGTGACCGGTCCGGCAGGATGACGGCCATGACGGTCAGTCCCGCACGGCACATCGGTACCGAGGAACGGCGCGCCCGGCTCGCGCGCGCCCACCGCCTGAGCCCGGACGCGCGCGCCGGGCACGCGGAGGACGTCGCCCGTTCGCTGGTGGCGCTGCACGGCACGGACCCGGCGACGGTGTACCTCGCGGCCGGGGCGCGGCTCGTGGACGCCGGCGGCACCGTGGCGGACGTGGAGCGGGCGCTGTACGAGGACCGGTCGCTGGTGCGGATGCACGGGATGCGGCACACCGTGTTCGTGTTCCCGGCGGAGCTGGCCGCGACGGTGCACGCGTCGACGGGGCTCGCCGTCGCGGCGAAGGCGCGGTCCGGCCTGCTCAAGGACATCGTGAGCGGCAGCGACGGGCGGCTCACGCCCGCGTGGCTGGCCGAGGTCGAGGCCTCGGCGCTGGCGGCCCTGGAGCGGCGCGGCCAGGCCACGGTCACCGAACTCACGCAGGACGAGCCGCGGTTGACGGAGCGGTTCACGTACGGGCGGGGGAAGAGCTACGAGGCGGAGCAGACCGTGTCGTCGCGGCTGATGCGGGTGCTCGGGGTCGAGGGGCGGGTCGTGCGGGGGCGGCCGCTCGGGTCCTGGACGTCGACGCGGTTCCGCTGGGCGGTGGCCCCGCCGCACCCGGAGATCGAGGTCGCCGAGGCGCAGTCGGAGCTGATGCGGCGCTGGCTCGCCGCGTGCGGGCCCGCGACGGAGGGCGACCTCGTCTGGTGGACGGGGTGGAAGGTGTCCGACGTGCGGCGGGCGCTCGCGGCGGTGGGTGCGGTGGCGGTGTCCCTGGACGGGGGCGGCACGGGGCATGTGCTGCCAGGCCTGGTGGACGCGCCGGACGAGGTCGCACCCTGGGCGGCGCTGCTGCCGGCGCTCGATCCGACGGCCATGGGGTGGCGGGAGCGGGACTGGTACTGCCCGGACGGCCTGCGGGCCGCACTGTTCGACCGGAGCGGGAACATCGGTCCGACGGTGTGGTGGGGCGGGCGGATCGTGGGCGGGTGGGGGCAGCGCGCGGACGGAGAGGTCGTGTTCCGCCTGCTGGCGGACGGGGCGGACGGGGCGGTCGGGCGGGAGGGGGTGGCGGCCGTCGAGGCGGAGGCCGAGCGGGTGACGGCCTGTCTGGGCGGGGTCCTGGTGACGCCGCGCTTCCGTACGCCGCTGGAGCGGGAGCTGGCGGCGCGGTGACCGTGGGATGCGGCCCCGCGCCCGCGAGAGGCTCCACCGGAGCGCACCCGGCGACGCAGGAACCGGCACCGGGTCGGAACCCGGTGCCGGTTCGGCCGAGGCACGCGTCGGCTCAGCGCGCGTACCTCATCAGCGTGCGGACCATGTGGCACGTCGTGTCCGACGGCGGCCGGATCCCGATGAGCTCGGCGGTCGCACGGATCCGCCGGTTGTGGGCGTGCTGCGGAAGGTAGACGCCCGAGTCGAGCAGGGCTATCGCGAGACGCATGGCCTTCAGGCGTCGGTTGTGGGTGATGTACCAGTCACGGGGCCGCCCCGCGGGGAGCGGCCTCTTGGCGAGCGGTGCGTACGGCAGATCGAACAGCGCGGGTGCGGCAGTGGCGGTCACAGGCATCCTCCTGTCGCGGAGCCGAGAGCCCCCGAAGCTCTCGAACACTGCTTCTATTCTACTGCGGACCACTGACAAAAGCCGCTGGCCAGACGGCACTTGAGCGGATGCCGGGGACTACCCTGGGGCCATGGAGATCTGGATCAACCCCGCCTGTTCCAAGTGCCGCAGCGCCCTCACGCTGCTCGACGCGGAGGGCGCCGACTACACCGTCCGCCGGTACCTGGAGGACGTGCCGGACCCGGACGAGATCCGGGCCGTCCTCGACCGGCTCGGCCTGGAGCCGTGGGACATCACGCGCACCGGCGAGGCCGTCGCGAAGGAGCTCGGGGTCGCCCGGTGGCCGAAGGACGCGGGCAGCCGCGACCGCTGGGTCGAGGCACTCGCCGCACACCCCCGGCTGATCCAGCGCCCGATCATCACGGCCGAGGACGGCACCGCCGTGGTGGGCCGCAGCGAGGAGGCCGTACGGGACGCACTGGGCCGCGGGAAGCCGGCGCGCGGCCGGTAACACGGGGTTCACCGACGGGCAACGGGCGGGAAATCGCCCGTTGACAGGCTGCGGGCCAGACAGTCACCGCTCCCTAAGGACGTAGCCCCGTGACCTTCAAGGCTGAGTACATCTGGATCGACGGCACCCGGCCGACGGCCAAGCTCCGTTCCAAGACGAAGATCGTCGCGGGCACGCCGGGCGGCCCGGAGACGCTGCCGGTCTGGGGCTTCGACGGATCGTCGACGAACCAGGCCGAGGGCCACGCCTCCGACCGCGTGCTGCGGCCGGTCGCGGTGTACCCGGACCCGATCCGCGGCGGCGACGACGTGCTCGTCATGTGCGAGGTCCTCAACATCGACATGACGCCGCACGAGTCGAACACCAGGGCCGCGCTGGCCGGGACCGAGGAGAAGTTCGGCGCGCAGGAGCCGGTCTTCGGGATCGAGCAGGAGTACACGTTCTTCGAGGGCGAGCGCCCGCTCGGCTTCCCGGTCGGCGGCTTCCCCGCCGCGCAGGGCGGCTACTACTGCGGCGTCGGCACCGACGAGATCCACGGCCGCGACGTCGTCGAGGCGCACCTGGACAACTGCCTCAAGGCGGGCCTCGGCATCTCCGGCATCAACGCCGAGGTCATGCCGGGCCAGTGGGAGTTCCAGGTCGGCCCGCTCGCCCCGCTGGAGGTCTCCGACCAGCTGTGGGTGGCCCGCTGGCTGCTCTACC
The DNA here is from genome assembly GCF_009870065.1 of Streptomyces sp. SID5785. Classification (GTDB taxonomy): domain Bacteria; phylum Actinomycetota; class Actinomycetes; order Streptomycetales; family Streptomycetaceae; genus Streptomyces. The sequence continues at coordinate 12,692 of NZ_WWIA01000394.1, forward strand.
GCACCGCCGAGGACTTCAACGTCTCCGCGACCCTCGACCCGAAGCCGGTGAAGGGCGACTGGAACGGCGCGGGCGCGCACACCAACTTCTCCACGAAGGCGATGCGCGAGGGTTACGACGCGATCATCACCGCCTGCGAGTCGCTCGGCGAGGGCTCCAAGCCGATGGACCACGTGAAGAACTACGGCGCCGGCATCGACGACCGGCTGACCGGCCTGCACGAGACCGCGCCGTGGAACGAGTACTCGTACGGCGTCTCGGACCGCGGTGCCTCGGTGCGCATCCCGTGGCAGGTCGAGAAGGACGGCAAGGGCTACATCGAGGACCGCCGCCCGAACGCCAACGTCGACCCGTACGTCGTGACGCGGCTGCTCGTCGACACCTGCTGCTCGGCGCTGGAGAAGGCCGGACAGGTCTGATTCCGGCCATGAACGGGCCGGTTCGGCCGTGGGCGCCCGCTCGCATCGCGGGCGCCCTCTTGTTCTCGGGTTCCATCTGCTTCAATAAGGGCATGGCCGACTTCCAGAACACCAGCGCGCAGGGTCGTCACGACCTCGAGCCGTTCTGGCCGTCCCGTCAGCACCACGATTTCGACCGGGTGTGTTGCCGCGCGGTGAACGCGCAGGCCCTCTAAAGCCGTCCCCGTCCGCACGGGTCGCACGGCCTCCGGTCGGCGCGCACGACGTACGTCCTCTCCAGACGGCCTCTCGCGCGAAAGAGTTGACCACTCATGGCACATGCCCGCCCGCTCTCCGTTGCCCCCTCTCCCACCGCCACGCCCGCCGCGCCCGCCCGGCACCGGCTGCGCGCCGTGGAGCAGGACGAGGTGGCACCGCCCGCCCCGCAGCTCGACGTCTCCGCGTTCCTGCCGCCCGGCGCCACGCTGCTGCCCGCCCCGCCGCACACGTTGCCCGCGCTGCCGGGCCGGCCGCCGATGATCGGCTACCTCGTCCTCGTCCCCGCCGACCAGCAGCCGCTGCTGCCCGAGCCGGCCCCGCCCCGGACGCCCGCCGCGGCCGGCGGCGACGCCCTGATCAGCATCGACGGGGACGAGCGCACCGCCACCGTCGACGGCCGGCCGCTCGATCTCACCTACCTGGAGTTCGAGCTGCTCGCGCACCTCGTCGCCCATCCGCACCGGGTGCACACCCGCGACCAGCTCGTCACCACCGTGTGGGGCTACGGGCACGTGGGCGACGGCCGCACCGTCGACGTCCACGTCGCCCGGCTGCGCCGCAAGCTGGGCGCCGAGCACCGCAGGACGATCCAGACCGTGCGCCGCGTCGGCTACCGGTACACACCGCCCGCCGGCCGCTGACCCGGGCGGCCCCGCCGGGCCGGGGTGTACCTGGTGACACCCCGGCCCGGGTGCCGTTCCCACTGACGGCGGCCCCGTCCAGCGCCCACACTGGGAGGGACGGATCGGCCGGTGGACGGGAACGGAGACACGGATGGGTACGAGGGCGCGGAGCACCCTCCTTGCGGGGCTGCGGGCACTGGCCCTGGCCGTGGTCGGGCTCGCCGGTTCGGTGACGCTGTTCGTCGTGACCGTCCTGTCGCTCGCCTTCATCCTGCTCGGGGTCGGCGCCCTGACCACGCCCTGGGTGCTGCAGCTCGTGCGGCACTGGGCGAACTGGCGGCGGGCCGTCGCCGCCGAGTGGTGCGGGGTGCGCATCCCGGCCACGTACCGGCCGTTCCCGGACGATCTGCGGACCGGTGTCATCGGGCAGCTGGAGCGCTGCCGGCTGATGCTCGCGGACCCGGCGACCTGGCGTGACCTGCGGTGGCTGCCGGTCGACATGATCGCGGGGTTCGTGACGGCCCTGGTGCCCGCGGCGCTGGTCTTCTACCCGGTCGAGGGGCTGGTGATCGCGGCCGGGCTGTGGCGGGTCTTCACCGACGGCACGCACGTCGGCTACTGGTACGGGTTCGTGCCGATCGCCGGCCAGGGCACCGCGCTGCTCGCCGGGCTGCTGGCGGCGGTGCTGCTCGCGACCGGCCTGTTCGTGACGCCCGCGCTGCTCAAGGTCCACTTCCAGCTGACGCGGGCGGTGCTCGCGCCCTCCGACGGTGAACTCGCCGAGCGGGTACGGGTGCTGACCGAGACCCGCAAGGACGCGGTGGACACCTCCGCGGCCGAACTGCGGCGCATCGAGCGGGATCTGCACGACGGGGCGCAGGCCAGGCTCGTCGCGATGGGCATGGACCTCGGGACCGTCGAGGCGCTGATCGAGAAGAACCCGCAGAAGGCGAAGGAGATGGTCGCGCGGGCCCGGCAGTCCTCCGCCGACGCACTGACCGAACTGCGCGACCTGGTGCGCGGCATCCATCCGCCGGTGCTGGCCGAGCGCGGGCTCGGCGACGCCGTGCGGGCGCTGGCGCTGCGCATGCCGGTGCCCACCGAGGTCGGCGTGGACGCGGCGGGGCGGGCCGACGCCCCGGTCGAGTCGGCGGCCTACTTCGCGGTGAGCGAGGCCCTCGCCAACGCGGTCAAGCACGCGGGCGCCGACCGGATCTGGGTGGACATCCGGCACGACGCGGGGCAGCTGCGGATCGCGGTCACGGACAACGGCCGGGGCGGTGCCACGGTCGGCGCGGGCGGCGGCCTTGCCGGGATCGAGCGGCGGCTGGGTACATTCGACGGTGTCCTCGCCGTCAGCTCCCCCGCGGGCGGTCCGACCATGGTGACCATGGAGATCCCTTGCGTGTTGTCGTAGCCGAAGACCTGTTCCTGCTGCGGGACGGTCTGGTGCGGATGCTGGAGGCCTTCGACTTCGAGATCGCGGCGGCCGTCGAGAGCGGGCCCGAGCTCACCAAGGCGCTGGCCGAGCTGGACCCCGACGTCGCCGTCGTCGACGTACGGCTGCCGCCCTCGCACACCGACGAGGGCCTGCAGTGCGCGCTCGCGGCGCGGCGGGCCCGGCCCGGGCTGCCGGTCCTGGTGCTGTCCCAGCACGTGGAGCAGTTGTACGCGCGCGAGCTGCTCGCGGACGGGAACGGCGGGGTCGGATATCTGCTGAAGGACCGGGTGTTCGACGCCGAGCAGTTCGTCGACGCGGTGCGCCGGGTCGCGGCGGGCGGGACGGCGATGGATCCGACGGTGATCCAGCAGCTGCTGTCGCGGCGGGAGGCGCAGCAGCCGCTCGGCGGGCTCACCCCGCGCGAGCTGGAGGTCCTCGAACTGATGGCGCAGGGCCGGTCCAACGCGGCGATCGCCGGACAGCTGGTGGTCACCGAGCGGGCCGTCGCCAAGCACACCTCGAACATCTTCCTCAAGCTCGGGCTGCCCGTCTCGGACGACGACAACCGCCGGGTGCTGGCCGTGATCGCCTATCTGGACCGGGGCGCCGGGACGTCCTGACGGCCTTGATTCCAGGGCCCGTTGAACACACGGGCCCCTTCTTCCGTACGTAGTCCCATGGGACGCACCTCAAGGAAAAGGCGCTCTTCGCTGGCGACGCGCATGACCGTCGCGTCGGCCGCGCTGCTCCTCGGCGGCGGCGGGCTGGCCGCGGTCAACGTGTACGCGTCGGCCCACGAGGAACCGGGCGGCGCACAGCAGCGGACGGCGCAGGACGCGACGGGAGCCGCACAGCGGCAGGTGGCCACGATCGACTGCCCGGACGTCGGGACGGCGCTGCCCGACGTGCCGGACGGCGCGCGCGGCCCGGTCGACGGTGAACTGGCCGCACTCGACACACAGATCACCGAGGCGTATCAGCGGCTCGCGGACAACCGGGACGCCGCCGCGCGGGACCCGCGGTTCGTGCAGAACAGCATTCTCGGCCCGCTGAAGGACAAGCGGGGCGCCGCGCTGGGCCGGATCGGCGAGGACATCCGGCGGGCCGGGGGCCGTCCGCCGCAGGGGATCGACGGCATGGCCGCGTGCACGGGCCGCGCCTCCGACCAGCCGCAACAACCGCAGCAGCCGCCGCAGTCGGGGCAGCCGGAAGAGCCCGGGCAGTCCGGGACGCCGCAGCCGTCCGGGTCGGGCGCGCCGCCGCAGGGCGGGGACCAGGGCGGCGGGGACCAGGGCAACGGCCCCGACGCGAGCGACTTCGTCGACATCCGCTCGGTCCAGCCGAACGTGCGCACCGCGCCGAACCGGCGCGGCGCCTCCCGCGGCACCTTCACCACCAAGTGCGGCGTCAACGAGAACGGCAAGTTCAACCCGGACAACGTCATCGTCGCGCCCGGTGTGAGCAACGGCGCCCACCACATGCACGACTACGTCGGCAACCAGGCCACCGACGCCTTCGCGAGCGACGACGACCTCGCGGCCGGCGACACCAGCTGCCGCAACCGGGGCGACCGGTCCACGTACTACTGGCCGGTGCTGCGGCTGCAGAACGGCACGGACGAGAACGACGCGGGCGCCGACGGCGGCGGCAAGGACCAGAACGTGGGCGAGATCCGGACCCCGTCGTCCGTGACGCTCACGTTCGACGGGAACCCGGCGGGCAAGGTCGTGCCGATGCCACGCTTCCTGCGCATCATCACGGGCGACGCCAAGGCCTTCACCAACGGCGACGCGAACGCCAACGCCTCGTGGAGCTGCACCGGCTTCGAGGACCGGCAGCTGAAGGACAAGTACCCGATCTGTCCCGAGGGTTCGAAGGTCGTGCGCAGCTTCCGCTTCCAGAGCTGCTGGGACGGCGCGAACACCGACAGCGCCAACCACCGGACCCACGTGTCCTTCGAGGACCCGGCGACCGGCGCCTGCCCGCAGGGCTTCAAGGCCATCCCGCAGCTCGTGCAGCGGATCGTGTACGACGTGCCGCCGGGTCCCGGCTTCGCCGTCGACTCGTTCCCCGAGCAGCTGCACAAGCCGGTGACCGACCACGGCGACTTCATCAACGTCTTCGACGACCGGCTGATGCGGCGGGTCGCCGCCTGCATCAACCGCGGCGACCGCTGCACCTGAGCCCCTCCCCTCGTCTCCTCGCCCCACCCGGGTCCGCTGCGCGGCGGGCTCGGCCGGGACCCGTGTGCCCACCGACCACCTGCAGGTCAGTGGGCGCCCTCCTCGTGACCCCCACCGCTCCTCCCCGAGTGGTGCGAGGAGGACCGTTCCACGGTCCCGCCGAGCCGGCCGCGCAGCTCCGTCATGAGCGGCTCGGGGCCGACGGCGACCCAGCGGCGGCCGACGAGGAAGGTGCCGCCGTAGTCGTCCGCGGTGTCCAGCCACTCGGCCTGGCCGCGGTCGGTGGCGAAGGTGGCCAGGATCCATCGGTCGTCGCCGTTCCCGCAGCCGGCCTGGCGCAGTTCGGCCGCGTCGGTCTGGACGTCGGGGGTGCAGCCGGCCCGGTGGGCGAGCTGTTCGAGGGTGCCGGTGGCCACGCGCGGGGCGTGCACCTCGGGCTGCTCGTCCCCCGCCGTGCAGCCGGCCGCGGCGGCGAGCGCCCCGGCCAGCACCAGTCCCGTCAGCGTCTTCCTCATCGGTACTCCCCTGGTTCGTCGTGCGTGATGCGTGCCGTGTCCCGTGGCGGGTCGTCCGGCCCGGGAGCAGCGACACGTTCCCGCCGACTCCGCGCGCACCGTTGAGCACCCGCGTCCCTCCCGTTAGCGTGCGCCGCACCATTCGCGACGCAGGGGGGTTCCACGCATGTCCGCACCGACACGGCGCACGGTTCTCGGCACGGCGGGGGCCGTCGGGCTCGGTACGGCCCTCGCGGGCCGGTCCGTCCCGGCGGCCGCGCAGGCCGCTCCCGCAGTGGATACGTCGGCGGCCCGCGCCGCGCTCAAACGGCGACTGCCGCACCACGCCGGGCAGTTCGAGCTGAGACTGACGCCCGCTCAGGGGGCGTCCGGCGCCGACCGCTTCCGGGTGTCCGGGGAGCGGGGCCGCATCCGGGTCACGGGGACGACCCCGGCCGTGCTGCTCGCGGGCGTCCACTGGTACCTGAAGTACACGTGCGGGGCGCACATCGCCTGGAACGGCGACCAGCTGGACCTGCCGGACCGGCTGCCCGCGCCGGGGCGGCCGGTGGAGCGGTCGACGGCGCTCCCCCACCGGTTCGCGCTGAACGACACCAACGACGGGTACACCGCGCCGTTCGCCGGCTGGGCTTACTGGGAGCGGATGATCGACGTCCTCGCGCTGCACGGCTGCAACGAGGTGCTGGTCGTCGCGGGCATGGAGGCGGTCTACCACCGGGTCCTGAAGGACTTCGGGTACAGCGACGAGGAGGCGCGGGCCTGGCTGCCCGCGCCGTCGCACCAGCCGTGGTGGCTGCTGCAGAACCTGTCCGGGTACGGCGGCCCGCTGTCGCCCGAGGTGATCGCGGACCGGGCCGCGCTGGGCGCGCGGATCACCCGCAGGCTGCGCGAGCTCGGCATGCGGCCGGTGCTGCCCGGCTACTACGGGCACGCGCCGAAGGGCTTCGTGGAGCGCAACGGCGGGGACGCGCACGTCGTGCCGCAGGGCACCTGGCACGGCTTCGAGCGGCCGGACTGGCTGGACCCGCGCACGGACGCCTTCGCGCAGGTCGCGAACTCCTTCTACCGGCACCAGAAGGACGTGTTCGGGGAGGCCGACGCGTTCAAGATGGACCTGCTGCACGAGGGCGGTACCGCCGGCGACGTGCCCGTCGGGGACGCGGCGCGCGGCGTCGAGAAGGCCCTGCGCGCGAACAGGCCGGGCGCCACCTGGGTGATCCTCGGCTGGGAGGCGAACCCGCTGCCCGCGCTCCTCGACGCGATCGACAAGAAGAAGATGCTGATCGTGGACGGCGTCTCCGACCGGTACTCGACCGTCACCGACCGGGAGAAGGACTGGGGCGGAACCCCGTACGCGTTCGGCACGATCCCCAACTTCGGCGGGCGCACCACGATCGGGGCCCGCGCGCACATCTGGAACGAGAAGTTCTTCGCGTGGCGCGACAAGGGGGACAGCGCGCTCACGGGCACGGCGTACATGCCGGAGGGCACGGACCGGGACCCGGCCGCGTTCGAGCTGTGGTCCGAACTGGCGTGGACGGACGACCGGTTGGACCTGCCCGCGTGGTTCGCGGGGTACGCGGACCTGCGGTACGGGCGGCGCGACAAGGACGCCCGCGCCGCGTGGCAGGCGTTGCAGGAGACCGCGTACCGGCACACGGCGCGCGAGCGGTCCGACCCGCACGACTCGCTGTTCGCGGCGCGGCCCGACCTGGCGGCGGACAAGGCCGCGTACTACGCGCCGAACGCCCTCGCCTACGATCCGGCCCGCTTCGACGCGGCGCTCACCGGGCTGCTCGGGGTGGCGGGGAGCCTGAGACGCAGCGCCGCGTACCGCTACGACCTGGTGGACGTGGCCCGGCAGGCACTCGCGCACCGCAGCCGGCAGCTGCTGCCCCAGCTGGAGTCGGCGTACGCGGCGAAGGACGCGGCCGCGTTCAGGGCGCTGTCGGCGCTGTGGCTGAAACTGATGCGGCTGTCGGACGACGTGACGGGCACCGTCCCGGCGTTCCTGCTCGGCCCCTGGATCCAGGACGCGCGGGCGATGGCGACGAGCGAGGCGGAGCGCGCCGAGTTCGAGCGCTGCGCGAAGGTGCTGCTGACGGTGTGGGGCGACCGGGCGACGTCCGACCCGGGGCATCTGCACGAGTACGCCAACCGCGAGTGGCACGGTCTGACGGCGGACTTCTACCTGCCGCGCTGGCAGAAGTGGCTGGACGCGCTCCAGGACGCGCTGGCGGCGGGCCGGGAGCCGGACGCGGTCGACTGGTTCGCGTTCGAGGAGCCATGGACGCGGGAGCGCAAGGACTATCCGCTGCGGCCGTACGGGGACGCGTACCGGACGGCGGCCCGGGTGCACGACGTCCTGGCGCGGGCCCCGTACCAGGGCGCGCTGACCGTGACGGCGGAGCCGGCCGCGCTCCCGCCGGGCGGGCACGCGCGCGTGGCGGCCACGTTCCGCAACGTCAACGGGCTGCGGGCGACAGGCCGGGTCGACTTCACGCTGAAGGGCATCGACGCGTCGCCGCAGGGCGCGACCTCGCTGCCGCGCGTGGCCCCGGCGGGCGAGGGCACGGTGGCCTGGCGGGCGGACACCCCGGGCACCCCGCTGGACCGGCCGCTGCGCCCGCTGCCGTACACGCTCGACGTGGCGTACGGGCCGCAGGGCGAGGACCGGATCACGTACGGGCACCGCGGGACGCTGTTCGAGGCGGGACCGCTGGACGAGGGCTGGCGGACGTACACGGGGAACGCCGCCGTGTTCGGGCAGTTGGCGGACCGGTTCGCGATCGACGGTGGCGGTTCGGACCTGTGGAAGGGCACGACGGAGTTCGGCACGGCGTACCGCGCGGGGGCCTTCGCGGACGGGTCGCAGGTGCGGCTGCGGGTGGACGCGCAGGCGGCGACCGGGGCGTGGGCGCGCTGCGGGATCATCGTGCGCAACGCGCTGGACGAGCCGGGCGCGCGGGGCTTCGTGAACCTGTCGGTGACGCCGTCGAACGGTGTGGTGCTCTCCTACGACGCGAACGGCGACGGCACGCTGGACACGTACCAGCGGATCACGGGGGTCGAGGCCCCGGTGCTGCTGCGGCTGACCCGCACCGGAGGGTCGTACACGGGGGCGTGCTCGACGGACGACGGGGCGACGTGGCGGACGGTCGCGACGGTGGCGGTGCCGGGCGCGGCGGCGGCGCAGGACGTCGGCCTGTTCATGAGCGCGACGAACGGGGGCAACGGGACGCGCGGCACGGTGGAGTTCAGCGGCTGGCAGCTCTCCTGAAACTGTGACCATCGCACGAGTCACTCGTTCTGCTGAATGTGCCGTCTCAGCAGTCACCCTCAGCCGCACCGCCCCCGGACCCGCCGGCGGGCCCGTCCGCCGACGGGTCCGCCGGGCCCGCCGGACCTGCCGGGCTCCAGGGGTCCGTGGGGTCCGTCGACGTCGACGTCGAGCAGGCCGAGGCCGCGCTCGTCGAGCACTACCCGCGCCTGGTCCGGCTCGCGTACCTGGTGCTGCCGCCGTCCCTCGGCCGCAACCGCCGGGTGCTGACCGCGCACGCCGTCACGCAGCGGGCGCTGCCGCGCGGCCGGACCGGGACGGCGCCCCCCGTGGTGCCCGCGCCGCGCGGCGGTCC
>NZ_WWIA01000395.1 GCF_009870065.1 Streptomyces sp. SID5785
CTGGTCAATCGGTTGTGGGGGTGGGGCCTGTGGTGGCGGGGGTGGGGTCCTGGGTGGGGACTCGGTGGCGGCGGCGGCGCTTCAGGAGGGCCCAGGGGCCGCGCGGGCCCGTCGGCATCGCGCCCGTGACCTCCGTGCCGCCCTCCTCGGCCGCCTTCGCCGCGGCGCGGGCCACCGGCAGGAAGCCCTCCGCACGGGAGACGTCCGGGCGCTCCTCCTCCGGCCACAGGCCCAGCGCCGCGCACAGCGTGGGCAGGACGGCCATCGCCGCCGTCTGGTAGCCCTCCGCCGACGGGTGGTAGTTGTCGGGCCCGAACAGCTCGCGCGGATTCGCCGCGAACTCGGGGCCCAGCAGGTCGCCGAGCGAGACGGTGCGCCCGCCCTGCTCCACCGTGCCGATCGTCTGCGCGGCGGCCAGCTGCCGCGAGGCCCGCCGGGCCACCCAGCGCAGCGGCTGCTGCACCGGCTCGACCGAGCCCAGGTCGGGGCAGGTGCCGACGACGACCTCGCACCCGGCGGTGCGGAGCCTGCGGACCGCGGCCGACAGGTGCCGGACCGACTTCGTGGCCGGAATGCGGTGGGTCACGTCGTTCGCGCCGATCATGATCACGCAGACGTCGGGCTGCCAGTCCGGATCGGACAGGGCGAGCGGCACCTGCCGGTCCAGGTCGTCGGACTGGGCGCCGGGCAGCGCCACGTTGCGCAGCTCCACCGTGCGCTCGGCCACCGCGGCCAGCCCCGACGCGAGCAGAGCGGCCGGGGTCTGCCGGGCCCGGTGCACGCCCTGCCCCGCGGCCGTCGAGTCGCCGAGCATCACGAACCGCAGCGGGGCCTCGCACGACGCCGCGTACGCCCGCCCGTACAGGCCGTCCGCGGACGGGACGTGCACCGGGTCACCGTGGTTGCCCACCTGGCGCCGCGCCAGCTGTACCTCGGCGAGCAGCACGCCGACCGCGGCCGCCCCCAGCAGCCCGATCCCGCCCCCGCCGTACGCCGCCCCCGCGGCGATCCGCCGTGCCACCCTCGCCCTGCTCGACATGTTCCGCGGCCACCTGCCTCTCCTGTGCGGATCAGTGCTTCATGAAGTCATTGCCCCGTCAGCCCCTCCGGCCAATCGCAACGGGAGATGAAGGGCCGGTGGGCGCAATACGCTGACCACATCCCTTACACAGGAGACCCGGAGACAACCGTGCAGATCCACGACTCGATGATCAGCCTCGTCGGCAACACCCCGCTGGTGAGACTCAACAAGGTGACCGAGGGCATCCAGGCGACCGTCCTGGCCAAGGTCGAGTACTTCAACCCCGGCGGGTCCGTGAAGGACCGCATCGCGCTGCGCATGATCGAGGCGGCCGAGCGGAGCGGGGAGCTGAAGCCCGGCGGCACCATCGTCGAGCCGACCAGCGGGAACACCGGCGTCGGCCTCGCCATCGTGGCCCAGCAGAAGGGCTACAAGTGCATCTTCGTGTGCCCCGACAAGGTCAGCACCGACAAGATCAACGTGCTGCGCGCGTACGGGGCGGAGGTCGTGGTCTGCCCCACCGCGGTCGACCCCGAGCACCCGGACTCGTACTACAACGTCTCGGACCGGCTCGTGCGCGAGACGCCGGGCGCCTGGAAGCCGGACCAGTACTCGAACCCGAACAACCCGCTGTCCCACTACCACTCGACCGGCCCTGAGCTGTGGGAACAGACGGACGGGCGGATCACTCACTTCGTGGCGGGCGTCGGCACGGGCGGCACCATCTCCGGCACCGGCCGCTCCCTGAAGGACGCGAGCGAGGGCCGCGTCCAGGTGATCGGCGCCGACCCCGAGGGCTCCGTGTACTCGGGCGGCTCCGGGCGCCCGTACCTGGTCGAGGGCGTCGGCGAGGACTTCTGGCCGACGGCCTACGACCGCGACGTCGCCGACGAGATCGTCCCGGTGTCCGACAAGGACTCCTTCCAGATGACGCGCCGGCTCGCCAAGGAGGAGGGCCTGCTCGTCGGCGGCTCCTGCGGCATGGCGGTCGTCGCCGCGCTCCGCGTCGCCGAGCGGCTCGGCCCGGACGACGTGGTCGTCGTCCTGCTCCCGGACAGCGGCCGCGGGTACCTCAGCAAGATCTTCAACGATGAGTGGATGGCTGACTACGGCTTCCTGGAGGACTCCGGGACGAGCGCCAGGGTCGGCGACGTGCTGCGGGACAAGGACGGTGGCGCGCTGCCCGAGCTCGTCCACATGCACCCCGAGGAGACCGTCGGCGAGGCCATCGACGTGCTGCGCGAGTACGGCGTCTCGCAGATGCCGATCGTCAAGCCGGGCGCCGGTCACCCGGACGTGATGGCGGCCGAGGTCATCGGTTCGGTCGTCGAGCGGGAGCTGCTCGACGCGCTGTTCGCCCAGCGGGCCTCGCTCGACGACCCGCTGGACAAGCACATGTCGGCGCCGCTGCCGCAGGTCGGCTCGGGCGAGCCGGTGGCGGACCTGATGAGTGTGCTCGGCGCGGCCGACGCGGCGATCGTGCTGGTCGAGGGCAAGCCGACGGGCGTCGTGAGCCGACAGGACCTGCTGGCGTTCCTGGCGAAGGGCGCGGTCAGGTAGGCGTGGTGACGGGCGTTCACGGATTCGCGCGATCGGTACGAGCGCGACACGTGCACGCAGCACCCGCTTAACACGCGTCCGGCACATTGGTGGATGTCGGCAGGGACGGGAGCGGCTCCCCGGCCCGGTCGGCAACCACAGCGGCGTCAAGGAACTCCGGAGCGGCTCCCGGACCTCCACGGACGCCCTGGACGTCGGTCCGGCCTGACCGGATCCGCGTCCCTCGCGGGGACCGCCGTCGTCCCGCCCCCCGTCACAGGGGGTGCGGCGGTCCCCGCGCATCTCATTCCACGAAGAGGCCGCGCTCCGCCGCCCGTACGTCGAACTCCTCGAGGCGTGCCTGGGCCTGCGGCAGCGCGTCGCACATGGCTTCCAGCAGGACCCGGCCGAGCAGCATCGGGGCGCAGGCCGTGTCGAAGGCGAGGCCGGTGCCGACGGCGGCGGGCAGCAGCAGGTCGGAGTGTTTGGCGACCGGGGCGAAGGCCGAGTCGGCGACCGTCACCACGCGCAGGCCCGCCGACTGCGCGTAGGCGAGGGCGTCGACGACCTCGCGCGGGTGCCGGGGCAGGGCGAAGCACAGCAGGGTCGTGGCGCCGGCCCGCGCGGCCGCGTCGATGCGGTCGACGAGCATCGTGCCGCTCTCGTCGAGCAGTCGGACGTCGGGGTGCACCTTCGCGGCGAAGTACGAGAACCCGTAGGCCTGGGAGGCCGCCGCGCGCAGGCCGAGGACGGGCAGCGGCCGGGACGCGGCGAGGAGCCGGCCGGCCTCCTCGACGGGGGCGGGGTCGGCGAGCAGGTCGGCGAGGTGGCGCAGGTTGGCGATCTCGGCCTGGACGGCCTGCTGGTACTCGTTGGCGTCGGCGTCCGCGGCCGGTTCCTGCGGGGTGACCTCGCGCAGGTGGCGGCGGAGCGCGGGGTATCCGTCGAAGCCGAGGGCGACGGCGAACCGGGTCACGGAGGGCTGGCTGACTCCGGCCAGTTCGGCGAGCTCGACGGAGGACAGGAACGGCACGTCGGCGGCGCGGCGCACCATGCAGTGGGCGATGCGCCGCTGGGTGGGGGTGAGCCGGTGGCCTTCGAAGAGCCGTTGCAGGCGGGCGGCGGGGCCGTGCCCGTCGTCGGCGTTCGGTGTCGTCTGCTCGCTCATGGCTCCCCGTCCGTTCCGCCGACTCATTCAGCCGGCCACGTTCGTGCATGATGTTATTCAGGCGGTCGCGGGGGCGCCAGACCTCATGCCGACCCGTTCACCGCGCGGGCCCACACCGGGCGGTCGCCGCCGGGGCGGGACAGGGCGCCGCCGTGCGTCGCGGTGCCGCACCACCACAGGGGGCCGTTCTCGGCCGGGAGGTCCGTGAGCGGGCGGGGCACTCTCAGCCGGATCAGGGTGCCGGTGGCGGGGTCGCGCAGGAGCACCCGGGTGCCCGCCCAGGGGCGCGGCGTCACCTCGGCGAGGCAGCGGACCCAGGGGCGGGCGTGCAGGGCGCGGGCCATGCGGCGCCTGTCGCGGAGGGCGAAGAGGCCCGCCGCCAGGTGGGTCCCGGCGCCGACGACGACGCCGCCGGCCGCTCCGGAGCCGACTGCGGTGTCCGTCGCCGCGGCTGCCGCGAACGCCGCGGTCGCCGCCGCCAGGACCGCGAGTCCGGCGAGGAGCAGGAGGCGTCCGCGCCTGCGCAGGCGGTGCAGGGCGGTGGCGGTCGCCGCGACGGCTGCCGCCGGGGCCGGGGCCGGGGCCGGGGCCGGTGGTGGTGGTGGTGGTCGGTGGTGGGGCATGGGGGGCCAAGGTCCTTCGGGGTCAGGGGAGTTCGGGTTCCTCCGTGAGAGTGTCGAGGAGGGCGGCCGCCTGGGCCACGTCCAGGGTCAGGGGGCGGTCGGCCAGGTCCTCGGGGAGTTCCGCGGCGAGGCGTTCGTAGGCGCGGCCCACCGGGAGGTCGGGGTCGGGGCGGTGGTCGCGCAGGCGCAGGGCGCGGACCGCGGCGACCAGTTCGCAGCCCACGACCTGACGGTAAGCCTCGCACAGGCGCAGGGTCTGGCGGGCGGCGAGGGAGGCGAAGCTGGCCTGTTCCTCGACGCCGCGGGAGAGGACGGCGTGGCCGAGTGAGGCCGGGGCGGCGAAGGCGCGCAGGTCGGCGAGGGCGCCGCCGGCCGCGTACTCGAGGATCATGACGCCGGAGGAGGCGGCCTCGCCGTCGGCGAGGAAGGGGCGAAGGCGGGTGTAGGCGGGCTCGTTGAGGGTCGAGAGCCGGGACGTGGAGAGCCGGGCGACCTGGGTGAGGCTGAGCCGGAAGTGGTCCAGGGCCAGGGCGAGCTGGGCCATGTAGAAGCCGCCGTGGTGGTAGGCGGCCATGTCCGCGGGGGAGATCAGCGGGTTCTCGGCGGCGGCGTTGATCTCGACGGTGAGGACGTCCTCGAGGGCGTCGGCCGCGTCGTGGGCCGGGCCGTGGATCTGGGGCAGGCAGCGGAAGCCGTACGGGTCCTGGATGCGGCCGAGCGGCGGGGTGGGCCGGTCGGCGGCGCCGAGGAGGGTGCGCATGCGGGCCGCGACCTCGTAGGAGCCGTGGTGGCGGCGGGCCTCGTGGACGGGCAGGGCGTACGCCTCGTGGGAGCCGTCGATCGCGAGCAGGCTCAGGGCGCCGACGACCTGGGTCGCGGTGAGCAGCGTGCGCAGTTCGTGCAGGGCGAGGGCGGACTGGCCGAGGGTGAGGGCGTTCGACGAGATCAGGGCGAGCGCGTCGTTGTTGTCGAGCGGCTGGGCCGCGGGCGGGGTGCCCTTGCCGCGCCAGGGGTGTTCGCCGGCGAGGGCGAGGCCCATCTGGGCGAGGGGGGCGATGTCGCCGGTGCCGACGGAGCCGTGTTCGTTGACCGCGGGGTGGGCGCCGTTGTCCAGGGCCTCGCACAGGGCGGTGACGACGGTGGGGCGCAGGCCGGCGCCGCCCGCCAGGATCTGGTTGGCGCGGACGGCGAGCATGGCCCGTACCTCGCGCTCGGGCAGTTCGTCGCCGATCGCGCCCGCGTGGCTGCGCAGCAGGCGCAGTCCGTGGTCGGTGGCGGCCTCGGTGGGCACGTCCTCGCTGCGGTTGGCGCCCACGCCGGTGGAGCGGCCGTAGACGCGGCCCCACGCGGCGATCTCGCGGGCGGCGTCCCAGGACTCGGTGACGCGCTTCATGGCGTCGTTGCCGGGGACCGGCCGGGCGGTCCGGTCGGCGAGGCGAACCACGTCGGACACCGGGAGACCGTGACCGTCGAGGACGACGACGGGGGCGGTCGCGTGCGTCGTGGACATCAGGCGCTGTTCCTCCTCGAACGGGGCGCAAAGGGCGCTCCGCGTCTCACACTGCGGTCCGCGCGGGGCGGATTTACCAGGGATTCACGCGGGGCCATTGACAAGTTATTCACACACCGAGAACTCTGCATGACGATATGCAGGCCGGGCAAGAGGACTCCAGAGGCGCTCCATGATCCAGTTCGAAGCGGTCCACAAGCGATTCCCGAACGGCACGACGGCGGTGCACGACCTCACCCTCGACATGCCGGAAGGGGGCGTGACCGTCTTCGTCGGGTCGTCCGGCTGCGGCAAGACGACCAGCCTCCGCATGATCAACCGGATGGTCGACCCCACCTCCGGCACCATCCGCGTCGGCGGCCGCGACGTCCTGGAGCAGGACGCCGCCGACCTGCGCCGCTCCATCGGCTACGTCATCCAGCAGGCGGGCCTGTTCCCGCACCGCACCGTCCTCGACAACATCGCCACCGTCCCCCTGCTGCTCGGCTGGCGCCGCAGGAAGGCGCGGGCCGCGGCCGGCGAGCTCCTGGAGCGGGTCGGCCTCGCCCCCGAGCTCGGCCGGCGCTACCCGCACCAGCTCTCCGGCGGCCAGCAGCAGCGCGTCGGCGTGGCGCGCGCGCTCGCCGCCGACCCGCCGGTCCTGCTCATGGACGAGCCGTTCGGCGCCGTCGACCCCGTCGTGCGCACCCAGCTCCAGGACGAGCTGCTCCGGCTCCAGAAGGAGCTCAGCAAGACCATCGTCTTCGTCACCCACGACATCGACGAGGCGGTCCGCCTCGGCGACCGGATAGCCGTGTTCCGCACCGGCGGCCACCTCGTGCAGTGCGCCGCGCCGCAGGAACTGCTCGCCCGGCCCGCCGACGACTTCGTCGCCGACTTCCTGGGCGCCGAGCGCGGTCTCAAGCTCCTGTCCCTGACCCCGCTGGCGGGCGTGCCGCAGGCGCCCGCCCCCGACGGCGGCCCCTGGGAGCTGGTCCTCGACGAGGCCCGCAGGCCCGTGCACTGGCGGGACCGGGACAGCGGCGCCGAGGCCCCGGCCCGGGCGCTGCGGGACGGGGACTCGCTGCTCTCCGCGCTCAACGAGTCGGTCGCCTCCCCGGCCGGGCTCGTGGTCCGCGTCGACGCCGACGGGGTGCTGACCGGGGTCTCGTCGCGGGACGACATCCACGGGCGGGCCGGCGTCGCGCACGCCGAGGCCCTCGCGGGCACGAAGGGGCTGGCCGGATGACCGTCGACTGGGACTGGATCGGATCCCACCGCTCCGACCTCGCCACCCTCACCGTCTCGCATCTCCAGGCCGCCCTGGCCGCCGTCCTGTTCGGCCTGCTGATCTCGCTGCCGCTGGCCGTGCTCGCGCACCGCGTGCGGGCCCTGCGCGGCTTCCTGCTGGGCCTGTCGAACGTCCTGTTCACCATCCC
Source organism: Streptomyces sp. SID5785 (assembly GCF_009870065.1). Taxonomy (GTDB): domain Bacteria; phylum Actinomycetota; class Actinomycetes; order Streptomycetales; family Streptomycetaceae; genus Streptomyces. The sequence goes on from NZ_WWIA01000395.1 coordinate 7,280, forward strand.
GTCCATCGCCGTCTTCGTGCTGCTGCTCCCGGTGTCCGGGCTCACCCGCACCACGACGGTGACCGGCCTGACGATCTACACCCTGGTCGTCCTGCTGCGGAACACCGTCGAGGGGCTCGACTCGGTCCCGCAGCGGACCAAGGAGGCCGCCAGGGCGATGGGCACCCGGCCGCTGCGCACGCTGCTCACCGTCGAACTGCCGCTCGCCCTCCCCGTGATCATGGCGGGCGTCCGGATCGCCACCGTCATGTCCATCTCGCTCGTCTCCGTGGCGACGTACATCGGCGACGGCGGCCTCGGCCAGCTCTTCACCGACGGGTTCCAGCGCAACTTCCCGACCCCGGTGATCGTCGGTGTCGTCCTCACGCTGCTGCTCGCGCTCGTCGCCGACGCGCTGCTCGTCGGCGTCCAGCGGCTGCTCACGCCCTGGACCCGGACCCGGAGGGCCTGACCGCCATGTACGAACTCTTCAAGAACCTCGGCTCGTGGCTGGTCAGCGGCGAGCAGTGGACCGGCACCGACGGCATCGGGCACCGGCTCGCCGAGCACCTCCAGTACTCGCTGATCGCCACCCTCGTCGCCGCCGCCCTCGCCCTGCCCGTCGGCCTGCTCATCGGGCACACCGGCCGCGGCGCCTTCCTCGCGATCAACCTCTCCTCCTTCGGGCGCGCGCTGCCCACCGTCGGCCTCGTCGTGCTCGTCTTCCTGGCGAGCGGCCTGTCGATGTGGCCCGTCTACATCGCCCTCGTCGCGCTCGCCGTGCCGTCCATCGTCACCAACACCTACGCGGGCATGACGGCCGTCGACGCCGAGGTGAAGGACGCCGCGCGCGGCCAGGGCATGCGCGCCCACCAGGTGCTGTTCCAGGTCGAGCTGCCGCTCGCGCTGCCGCTGATCATGACCGGCCTGCGGCTCGCCCTCATCCAGGTGGTCGCGACCGCCACCATCGCCGCCTACGTCTCCTTCGGCGGGCTCGGCCGCTACGTCTTCGACGGGCTCGCCCAGCGCGACCTGGTCCAGGTGCTCGGCGGAGCCGTCCTCGTCGCGGTCGTCGCCGTCGTCCTCGACCTCGCCCTGTCCGGGCTCCAGCGCCTGCTCTTCCGTCACCGCCCCGCCACCCTCAAGTCCGCCTAGGAGCACCCCAGATGAACCGACGCACCCTCCTCGGCGGACTCTTCGCCGCGGCCTCCGTCCCCGCCGTCGCCGCGTGCTCCGGCGGCATCACCTCGCTCGACGGGCAGGGATCGGGCGGCTCCGGCGGAGGCTCCAGCAAGAACGGCGTCACGATCGGCACCGCCAACTTCACCGAGAACCAGGTCCTCGGGTACCTGTACGCGGCCGTCCTCGAGGCGGCCGGAGTGAAGACCACGGTCCGGCCCAACCTCGGCACCCGCGAGATCCTCATCCCCGCCCTCAAGGGCGGCGACATCGACCTCCTTCCCGAGTACCAGGGCGCCCTGCTGCACTACCTCGACCCCAAGGCCACGGCCACCGAGGAGGGCGCGATGCAGAACGCCCTCGCGATGGCGCTGCCCGCGGGCCTGCAGATCCTCCCGTACGGCACGGCCGAGGACTCCGACGCGTTCGTCGTCACCCGCGAGACCGCCGGGAAGTACGGCCTCAAGTCGCTCGCCGACCTGGCGAAGCAGAACGGCAAGCTCGTCATCGGCGCGGCGCCCGAGGTGAAGAAGCGCCAGGTCGGCGCCGTCGGCCTGAAGGACGTGTACGGCGTCGAGTTCAAGGAGTTCAAGTCCCTCGACTCCTCCGGGCCCCTGGTGAAGGGCGCCCTGAAGAAGGGCGACGTCGACGTCGCGAACCTGTTCACCACCGACACCGACATCGCGGCCAACCACTGGGTCGTCCTCACCGACCCCAAGAACCTCGTCCCCGGTCAGCACGTCGTCCCGCTGATCGCCGACCGCACCGCCGACTCGACCGTCCGCAAGGCGCTGGCCCGCCTCGGCAACGTCCTCACGACGGCCGACCTGACCGAGCTCAACCGGCTCGTCGACAAGGACAAGAAGGACCCGGAGGACGTCGCCGCCGACTACGCCGACCGGCACGGCCTCACGGCGCAGCACAACGAGAAGAAGTAGGAGGCCCCGACGTGGCATCCGTAGTGGAGAAGCACTCCATCGACGTCGTCCCCGACAGCGAGCGGCACGGACGCGCCTTCAACCAGTTCACCCTCTGGCTCGGCGCCAACCTGCAGATCACCGCCGTCGTCACCGGCGCCCTCGCCGTCGTCTTCGGCGGCGACGTGGTCTGGTCGCTGGCCGGACTCGTGCTCGGCAACCTGCTCGGCGGCGCCGTCATGGCGCTGCACTCGGCGCAGGGCCCCAGGCTCGGGCTGCCGCAGATGATCCAGTCGCGGGCCCAGTTCGGCGTCAAGGGCGCCGTCGTGCCGCTGCTGCTCGTCATCCTGATGTACGTCGGTTTCTTCGCCAGCGGCAGCGTCCTGGCGGGACAGGCGACGGCCCGGCTCACGCACACCGGCGACTCGACCGGCATCATCGTCTTCGCGCTGGTCACCGCCGTGATGGCA
>NZ_WWIA01000396.1 GCF_009870065.1 Streptomyces sp. SID5785
GGCTTCTCGCGCAGTTCCCCGCGCCCCTGAAATGCAGGCGCTACGCGCCGCATTTCCCCGATGAAGGCTGGGCGGCGCAGCCGTCCGCCTTCAGGGGCGCGGGGAACTGCGCGACCAGCCCCCACCGGGCCCGCACCCGGCGACGAGACCTACGCGAAGACCACGGTGCGCCGTCCGTTCAGGAGAATGCGCCGCTCCGCATGCCACTTGACGGCCCGCGCCAGCGCCTGGCACTCGACGTCCCGCCCGATCGCGACCAGCTGATCCGGCGTCACGTCGTGCCCGACCCGCTCGACCTCCTGCTCGATGATCGGCCCCTCGTCGAGGTCGGCGGTCACGTAGTGCGCGGTCGCCCCGATGAGCTTGACGCCCCGCGCGTGCGCCTGGTGGTACGGCTTGGCGCCCTTGAAGCTCGGCAGGAACGAGTGGTGGATGTTGATGATCCGCCCGGAGAGCTGCTTGCACAGGTCGTCGGAGAGCACCTGCATGTAGCGGGCGAGGACGACGAGCTCGACGCCCTCCGCACGCACCAGCTCGAGCAGCTCCGCCTCGGCCTCGGCCTTGGTGTCCTTCGTCACGGGGATGTGCCGGAAGGGCACGTCGTAGGAGGCGACGAGCTCGGCGAACTCGGTGTGGTTGGAGACGACCGCCGCGATGTCGACGGGCAGCGCCCCGATCCGCGCCCGGAACAGCAGGTCGTTCAGGCAGTGCCCGAACTTGCTGACCATCAGGACGACCTTCATCCGGTCCGAGGCCCGGTGGATCTGCCAGTCCATCCGGAACGAGTCGCCGATCGCGGCGAAGCTCGCGCGCAGCTTGTCCACGGTGACCGGGGTGTCCGCGCTGAAGTGCACCCGCATGAAGAACAGACCCGTGTCGTGGTCACCGAACTGCTGGCTGTCCTCGATGTTGCAGCCGGTCATGAACAGATAGCTCGACACGGCGTGCACGATGCCCTGCTTGTCCGGGCAGGAGAGGGTGAGGACGTACTGGTCGGGGCCGGAAACAGGTGCGGGCGCGTTCATGCGCCAAGAATCGCACAACGCCGTCCCGCGCCGGGCCGCCGTTCCGCGGACCGGACCGCGTGCCGGGTCCCGCGCCCCGCTACGCCGCGCGCGTCATGATCCGCAGTACTTCCAGGGTCTGCGGCGCGGCGTCCGGGTCCTCGGCGTCGCCCGTGGCGAGCCGCACGTGCGCGTCGCGGGCCGCGCGCACGGCCTCGTCCCACGCCGGGTGGTCGAGGTAGGCGGAGACGGGCGCGTCCGGGCCGACCTGGTGCATGATCCGCAGCACGCGCAGCACCGCGGAGTCGACGAGGGCGGCCTCCTGCGAGTCCCGGAAGATCGTCCCGACGTACTTCTCGGCGGACCAGTTGTCGAGCCAGGTGTCCTCGACCAGGCGGTACACGGCGTCGGTGACGTCCCCGTACCCCTCCACCCCCGCGAGCCAGACGTTCCGCTGGAATCCGGGGTCCGAGAGCATGTGCAGCGCGGAGCGCACATTGCTGCGCCAGCGCCACCACGGCATGTCGTTGAGTGGCATGCCGCCCATTTTCGTGGAGCGACGGCCGCGGCGGGAAGACTTCTCCGAGCTTTGCACGGTCATCGATCGTACGTCCCGGCCCCCCGGCCCTCCCCCGGCCCCCGTAATTCACCTCCGTGTCACCGGGCGTTGACCGCAGGTCACCGGGTGGTTAGGGATACGCGGGAATCGTGCAGAGCCATGACCGGCCGGCGCCACACCTCCATCAAGCGCACCTTCTCCGCACTCTCCGCACTCTCGGCAGTCGTCACGGGCAGCGCCCTGATCGCCGGTTGCGGTCTGATCCCTGGAGCCACGGGGGGCTCCGGGGACCGGACCGTGACGGTGATGACGTGGGCGCCCGAGAAGACCGACGCGACGAACATGCCCGGCATGCCCGCCATGGCGCGGGCCTACGCCCGCTGGATCAATGCCCACGGGGGCATCGGCGGCCGCACGCTCCGGGTCCTGACCTGCAACGACCACAACGACAGCGTGGGCGCCGCGAAGTGCGCGCGCTCCGCCGCCGACCAGGGCGCCGTCGCCGTCGTCGGCTCCTACAGCCAGCACGGCCGCGCGTTCCTGTCCCCCCTGGAGTCCGCCGGCATCCCGTACATAGGCGGCTACGGGGCGACCGACTCCGAGTTCACCAGCCCGCTGTCCTACCCGGTCAACGGCGGCCAGGCCGCGCTGCTCGCCGGGAACGGCCGGCAGCTCGCCGACCACTGCTCCCGCACCGTCCTCGTCCGCCCCGACACGATCGCGGGCGACGAGCTGGTGCCGCTGCTCGACGCGGGGCTCGCCGCCCGCTCCCGGGCCGGTGTCACCGACCTGCGCGCCGCCGAGGACGCCACCGACTACGCGGGCAAGGCCCAGGAGGCGCTCGGGACCGCCACCACCGCCGGGACCGCCGACGCGGGCTGTGTCGCGGCCGTCCTCGGCGACCGGACGAACACGTTCTTCGACTCGTTCCGCAGGCTGCGCGAGGACTACCCGGCGGTGCGCACGGCGACCGTCCTCGGCAGCATCGACCAGTCCACGATCAACCGCACCGGCGGCGCGGCCAGCCCGTACGAGGGCGCCTACGTGACCGGCTGGTACCCGGCGGCGGACGACGCGCGCTGGGGCCGGATGAAGAAGGCCATCACGGAGACGGCCTTCGACGACAACCGGATCGACCCCGCGGACGCGGGCGTGCAGACCACGTGGATCGCCTACGAGGTGCTGCGCCAGGTCGTCGCCTCGCTCGGCGACGGCGAGGTGACGGCCCGCCGGGTCAGTTCCGCGCTCGACGACGGCCTGGAGGTCACCACCGGCGGGCTGACCCCGCCGCTGCGCTGGGGCTACGACCACATGTCCGACGCGGGCGACTTCCCGCGCCTGGTCAACGCGCGGGTCACCTTCCAGCGGGTGGAGCGGGGCCGTCTGGTGGCGACCCGGAAGACGGCGGTCGACATGACGGAGACCCTCGCGAAGGCCTCCTGAACGGCGCGGCCCCGGCGCGGATCCGGCGGGACCCGGCGCGGGCCGGGTCCGGGAGCAGCGTCTAGAGCTGGATCGCCGAGCGCTGGGTCAGCCCGTACTTGCCCGCGATCGCGTTCCACAGCTTCGAGGCCTGCGCCTTCTGCGTCGAGGCCGTGCCGCTGGCCCGGTCGCCCGCGTGCCGCTGCGAGGTCGCCCTGGCGCGCCCCTTCTTGCAGACGTTCTTTCCGGCGGCCTGGTCGCCCCAGGCCGCGTAGTGGCTGTCGGCCGACGCGGACGCCTTCCAGGCGCTGGTCAGCGCGGACTTGAGCGCCGCGTTCTGCGGGAGCTTGTCGACGGACAGGCCGTTCAGCCGCGTCACCAGGGCGTTGCGCTGGGTCGCCGCGGAGCGCAGGTCCTTGGAGGACTGCGGCAGCGCCTTGCACGCACCGATGTTGGCGACGGCGCGCACGACGGACTCCCGGCTGTTGTTGGAGTCGGCGAGCAGCTTGTCGAGCGCCACGGCCTGCTCACGGGCCGGGTCCGCGCTCGCCGACGGCTCGGCCGGCGCGGACGAGGAGTCGGAGACCGTCTTCGTCTTGTCCGCCTTCGTGTCGTCGTCGGAGCCGCCGCCGAGCAGGGCGCCCGCGCCGATGCCGACGACGAGCAGACCGACGCCGACCGCCGCGATCAGCGGCACCTTGGACCCGGTGCGGGCCTTGCGCCGGGACGGCTCCGGCTCGTACGTCTCCTCGTACTGCGGGACGCCGGGCTGCTGCGGCGGGTTCTGCTGCGCGTGCGGGTCGAACCGCGGCATCTGCTGCGTGGAGGCGGCCGCGCCCTCGGGCTGGGTCCGGAAGAGGGCGTCGAACTCGGCCGGCGGCCGGCGGTCCCCGGGCGCGCCCGGACGGACGCCGTAGCCCTGGTCCTGCGACTCGGCCGGGACCGGGGGTATGTACTGGGTCGCCTCGCTGTCCGCGGTGCCCGCGGGCATGCCGCCGGGCACCGCGTCGGGCAGCGCGCCCGGCATCGGCTGTCCCACGGCGCGGCCCAGGAACTGCGTGGCGTCGGCCGCGGGCTGCTCGGGCGGCAGCGGGGCGGCGCCCTGCTGCTGGGCGGCGACCGGCGGGATGTACTGCGTGGCGTCGCCGTCGTACCCGGCACCGGCCGCGACGGCGGGCGGCAGCGGCGCACCCTGCGCGTGCGGCGGGAGCGGCTGTCCCTGCCGGTGCTGGTCCAGCGGGTACGCCTGCGGCTGCTGCCCGTGCTGCCCGTGCTGGGCCTGCGGGAGCGGCTGCGGCTGCGGCTGCTGCCCGTGCGGGGCCTGCGGGAGCGGCTGTGCGTGCTGCGGCTGGTCCAGCTGGTACGCCTGCGGCTGCTGGGGCACCTGATAGGACCCGGCCCCCGGCTGCTGCGGGATGTGGTGGCCCTGCTGCTGCGGCGGCAGCGCCCCCGGCCCGTCCGGCAGCGGAGCCGGGCCCGGCTGCTGCTGCGGCCCGCCCCACTCGTAGGAGGGCATCGGGCCCGCGTTCTGCGCCTGCTGCGACTCGGGTCCCCAGGGCTGGCCCCAGGGCGTGGCGCCCGCGGGACCGGCCTGGTCACCGTACGTGCCCGGCAACAGGGGCTCCGAGCCGTCGGCGGGCAGCACGACACCTTCGTGCGCCTGTCGGGCCTGCGGAGGGTGCGGGCCTTCGCCCTGCCCGCTCTGTCCGCTGTGCTGCGTCACCGGGACTCCTACGTATGGGGGACCTTCGGAATCGTCGGCTCACGCTACCGGGTCCTCGCACGCCCGTGCTACGCAGCTCAAAACCCCGGAGCCTCCCCCGTGACGGGAGTAACAAAACTCGTCCCGGCGACGCTGATGCAGAATCACCTCCCTTCCTGGGTGTGACCTACGCCGCCTGCAGCTCCACCCGCGCCCCGAACTCCCGCACCACCGGCTCCTCTCGGTACGGCTCCAGCCGCTCCTTGAAGTCCTCCAGATAGTCCGCGCCCCGGTTCGAGCGCAGCGTGCCGAGCAGTTCGGCGGCCCGAAGTCCCGTGTGGCAGGCCTGTTCCACCTCGCGCTGCTGCACCTGGGCCGTCGCGAGGAGCACCAGACCGATCGCGCGCCGCCTGGCCCGCGACTGCGGATGCCCGTCCAACGCCTCGCGCGCACACCGCTCCGCGTCCCGCGCCTGGCCCAGGTCCCGGTGACAGTGCGCCAGTTCGTCGGCGAGATAGGCGGGCCCGAAGTGCGCGATCCAGGCCGCGTCGTCCCCGGACCCGGCGTGCGCCTCGGCCTGCTCCATCGCGGCGACCGCGCGGCCCATGACGGACTGCGCCGACCGCGCGTCCCCGAGCAGTGCGTGACCGCGCGCCTCGGCGGCGTGGAACATCGCCTCCGCGCGCGGGGTGACGCGCCCGCGCGCCCCCTCCTGAGCCGCGCGGGCGAGCTGGGCGATCTCCCGCGGATTGCCGAGCTGGGCGGCCAGATGACTCATCGACGCGGCGAGCACGTACCCGCCGTAGCCGCGGTCACCGGACGCCTGGGCGAGCCGCAGGGACTGGATGTAGTACCGCTGGGCGAGCCCCGGCTGACCGGTGTCCACGGCCATGTACCCGGCGAGCTCGGTCAACCGGGCGACGGCCGCGAACAGTTCGCGCCCCACCGCCTCCCGGTACGAGCCCGCGAGCAGCCCGCTCACCACACTGTTCAGGTAGTGCACCACCACCGGCCGCACGTGCCCCGAGCCGTACTGGTGGTCCAGGTCCTTCAGCGCCTGCGTCATCGCCCGCACCGCCGCCACGTCCGAGGCCCCGACCCGGGGCCCCGCCGTCCGCGCCACCTGCGAGTCCGGTACGGAGATCAGCCAGTCCCTGCTGGGCTCCACGAGCGCCGACGCGGCCACGGCCGAACCGGACAGGAAGTCCCTGCGCCCCACGTCGCTGCGCCACAGCTCACACACCTGCTCGATGGCGCCGAGCACGGTCGGGGAGAACTGCAGCCCCACGCCGGAGGCCAGGTTCTTCCCGTTGGCCATGCCGATCTCGTCGATCGTGACCGTGCGGCCCAGCTTGCGGCCCAGCGCCTCCGCGATGATGCCCGGCGCCCGGCCGCGCGGCTGCTGGCCGCGCAGCCAGCGGGCCACGGACGTCTTGTCGTAGCGCAGGTCGAGGCCGTGCTCGGACCCGCACATGTTGACCCGGCGGGCCAGGCCCGCGTTCGAACAGCCCGCCTCCTGGATGAGCGCCTGCAGCCGTTCGTTGGGCTGTCGCGCGACGAGAGGCCGTGCGGCCATGACGTAACCCCCTGCTGTGCCCGTCCCGGTGGCCGGCTGCGCGGATCACAACCGGACGTGGAATGACTGCCCTGCACGAAAAGGAAGATGCGCCACAATCGGGTGCATCTCCGGGTGTTCCCGGTCAAAAGCTGCGTCCGGCCGCGTTCCCGCCCTCGCCGCCCCGCCGCCGTTCCCCTCATCGCTACCCGCGGGACGCGGCCGCCCCGCCCGCGCGCCCCCGGCCGTGCACCGATGCGCCCCACATGCGGGAACGATGCTCCTGACCCACCCGTACGTGCCCCCGTAACCCCAGCTGACGGCGGGAGTTGAGAACGTCGTGGAAGAGACCATCACCGGCACCTCGGACGTCACCTCACCCGTCACCGCCACCGGGCAGATCCCGCAGCAGCGCGGCGACACGATCCCGGACGCCGCCGTGCGCTACGCGGAAGAGCGCCACTGGGACGTGTTCCCCGGCACCTGGCTGGAGTCCGGGGACGGGGTGCAGCGCTGCTCGTGCGGCGACGCCGCCTGCCCCGCACCCGGCGCCCACCCCGCACGGCCGGACTGGGCGACCCAGGCCACCGGCAGCGCGACCGGCGCGCGCCGCCTGTGGGCGAAGCAGCCCACCGCCTCGGTCCTTCTTCCCACCGGCCGCACCTTCGACGCGATCGACGTCCCGGAGACCGCCGGGTTCCTCGCGCTCGCCCGCATGGAGCGCATGGAGATCACCCTCGGCCCCGTCACCTGCACCCCCGACCGCCGCATGCAGTTCTTCGTCCTGCCCGGCGCCGGGGCCAAGGTCCCCGACCTCGTCCGCAGGCTCGGCTGGCCGCCCGCCTCGCTCGACCTCGTCACCCTCGGCGAGGGCCAGTACGTCGCCGCGCCGCCGACCCGCTTCGGCAGCCGCGGGGCCGTCCAGTGGGCCTGCCACCCCACCGCCGCGAACCGCTGGCTGCCCGACGCCGAGGAGCTCGTCTCCCCGCTCGCCTACTCCTGCGGGCGCGAGGGCCGCCGCGCGTAACCCGGTCCGGCGCCGCCGTGTGCCCCGCCGCCGAGGCGTCCGGCCGACGTATCGTGCCCAGACGCACGACGACGACGCCGAAGAAGGGCGGGCACCGGTGACCGACACAGCCGTGGACGCGGCCGTACGCGTACACGACCTCTGGAAATCGTTCGGACAGCAGACGGCGGTCGCCGGTATCGAACTCGCCCTGCCCGCAGGCCGGTTCATCGGCCTCGTCGGGCCCAACGGCGCGGGCAAGACCACCACCCTCTCCATGGTCACCGGCCTCCTGCGGCCCGACCGCGGCACCGTGCACGTCGCCGGGCACGACGTCTGGGCCGACCCCGCCGAGGTCAAGGCCCGTATCGGCGTCCTGCCCGAGGGACTGCGCCTGTTCGAGCGCCTCTCCGGGCGCGAACTCCTCGCCTACACCGGCCGACTGCGCGGACTGCCCGGCGCCGAGGTCGACCGTCGGGCCGCCCAGCTCCTCGACGTCCTCGACCTCACCGGCTCCCAGCACAAGCTCGTCGTCGACTACTCGACCGGCATGCGCAAGAAGATCGGCCTGGCCGCGGCCCTCCTCCACAACCCCGAAGTCCTCTTCCTGGACGAGCCGTTCGAGGGCGTCGACCCCGTCTCGGCGCAGACCATCCGCGGCGTCCTCGAACGCTTCACCCGCTCCGGCGCCACCGTCGTCTTCTCCTCCCACGTCATGGAACTCGTCGAGTCCCTCTGCGACTGGGTCGCCGTGCTCGCCGCCGGACAGATCCGCGCCCAGGGCCCCCTGCCCGACGTCGTCGGCGACGCCGGATCCCTCCAGGAGGCCTTCCTGAAACTCGTCGGCGCCACCGGGGACCGGCCGGACGGCTCGCTCGACTGGCTCGGCGGAGGCGGCACCCGGTGACCGGGACCCTCGTCGCCCTCAAATGGGCCCTCCTGCGCAACGGGCTGCGCCAGTCCGCCGGACGCCGCGCCGCCTACGTGGTCTCGGCGCTCGTGTCCCTCCTGTTCGCCGCCCTCGTCCTGCTCGGCCTGGTCCTTCTGCACGGCAACCGGCACGCCACCACCGTCACCGTCGTCCTCACCGCCCTGCTCGCGCTCGGCTGGGCCGTCTTCCCGCTCTTCTTCCCCAGCGGCGACGAGACCCTCGACCCCACCCGGCTCGTGATGCTGCCGCTGCGCCCCGACCCGCTCGTACGGGGCCTGCTCGTCGCCTCCCTCGTCGGGATCGGCCCCCTCTTCACGCTCTGCCTCACCGCCGGTTCGGCCTACGCCGTCGGACACGGCGCCGCGTCCGCGCTCGTCGCCCTGGCCGCCGTCCCGCTCGCCGTCCTCGTCTGCGTCGCCCTCGCCCGCGCCGTGGCCGCCGCCAACACCCGCCTGCTCACCAGCCGCAAGGGCCGCGACCTCGCCGTCCTCAGCGGCCTCGTCATCGCGATCGGCGCCCAGCTCGTCAACTTCGGCGCCCAGCGGCTCGGCCGCGCCGGCGGCCTCGGCGCCCTCGACCCCACCGCCGACGTCCTGCGCTGGGTACCCCCCGCGTCCGCGATCGGATCCGTGGAGGCCGCAGGACGCGGCGCGTACGGCACCGCCGCCGCGCAGCTCGCCCTGACCGCCGCGGCGCTCGCCGCTCTCGTCACCGTGTGGCGGCGCGCCCTGACCCGCCTCATGACCAGCCCGGACGGCTCCACGCTCCAGGCCGCCGAACCCACCCGGCGCGGCCGCCGCACCGGCAGCGGACCCCGGCTGCTGCCCGCCGGCCGCACCGGCACCGTCATGGAACGCAGCCTGCGCTACGTGTGGCGCGACCCCAAGACCAAGGCCGCCTGGATCACGTCCCTGGCCATCGGCCTCATCGTCCCGGTCCTCAACGCCGTCCAGGGCACCGGATCCGCCTACTTCGCCTGCTTCGCCTCGGGCATGCTCGGCATCCAGATGTACAACCAGTTCGGCCAGGACACCTCCGCCTTCTGGACGGTCGCCCTCACCATCGCCTCACCGCGCGACGCGTACGCCGAACTGCGCGCCCGCGCCCTCGCCCTGCTCGTGATCACCCTGCCGTACGCGACCCTCGTCACCGCCCTGACGACCGCGCTGCTCGGCGCCTGGCGGGACCTGCCCGAGGTGCTCGGCCTCTCCTTCGCCCTGCTCGGCGCGATGCTGGCCACCGGCGCGTGGACCTCGGCCCGGTTCCCCTACTCGATCCCGCAGGAGGGCTACAAGAACGTCGCCCCCGGCCAGGCCGGACTCGCCTGGATCTCCATCTTCGGCGGCATGGTGGCGGCGGCCGTCCTGTGCGCCCCGGTCCTGGCCCTCACCATCGCGCTGCACGCGACCGGCCACCCCGGCCTGACCTGGCTGCTGCTCCCGGTCGGCGCGGCCTACGGCGCCGTCGTCACCCTGCTCGGCCTGCGCCTCGCGGCGCCGCGCACGGCGGCCCGGCTGCCGGAGATCCTCACGGCGGTGAGCAAGGGCTGAGCCGCGGACAGGGCCCGCACACGCAGACGACCCGCGAGCCGTGGTTCCTCCCGTACGAGACGGTCGGAAGCCGGCCGGACGTACCGGCGGCTCGCGGGTCGGGCGACTGCTTGGGAATAGGGCCGGCTGCGCGCGTGCACACGCGCTGGTCCGGCGCCGAATTCGAGTTGCGACGACGGGCCGCTAGCCCGCAGTCACCTCACGCGTCCGGTATTCATACATCTGCCGAACCACCTCCCTTCTCGTGTACGCCCCACCTTAAGGACCGCTCTGCACACCATCAACCGAATTTCCCGCACCGCGAAGTCGACCGAGTTGAGCGAACCCCCTGTGGGACCGGTCACGTTCGAGTTGAATGATCTGGAGCAGTACGAGGTCTGCATGCGACACGCAGCGCCGACACAGCCTGCAGGGGGTGCCAGGTGAGTGCATCACGGCGTAGTGGGGCCACCGACGCGCTCGGGCCCGAGGACGAGCCCGCGCGGGACGGGGCCGATCTTCTGGCCGCGTTGCTGGACGGGATGGACGCCGCGCTGTGCGCGTTCGACTCCGAGGGCGTCGTCACGCACTGGAACCGCGAGGCCGAGCGGATACTCGGCTGGTCCGCCGCGGAGGCCGTGGGGCGGGCCGGGTTCGCGGGGTGGGCGGTGCGCAGCGCCGACGCGGAGGAGGTGCGCGCACGCCTGCTGTCCGCGATGCGGGCCCCGGGGCGGCAGGTGCACGAGTTCGCGCTGGTGACGAAGGACGGCCGGCGGGTGCTCGTACGGACGCAGTCGGCCGCGGTGCGCGGGGCCGACGGGGAGCCTGCGGGGGTGTACTGCGCGTTCAGCGAGGTGCACGCGCAGATCGATCTGGAGCGGTCGATCGCGCTGAGCGAGGCCCTGTTCGAGGACGCGGCGTGGGGTGTCGTGCTGGTCGACGCCGATCTGCGGCCGGCGCTGGTGAACGCGCACGCGGCGAAGGCGCTGGGGTCGGGGCGCACGGCGGTGCTCGGGCGGCCCCTCGGTGACCTGGTGGCGCAGGGCGTGGAGGAGCTGGAGAGCGCGCTGGCGCACGTGCTGGCCGAGGGGGCGCCGCCGGCCCCGGCCGAGGTGTGGGTGACGGTGCGGTCGGCGGAGGGCGAGCCGGAGCGGCGGTGCTGGCGCAGCGGGTTCGTGCGGCTGTCGTCGCCGCTGGCGGAGGAGCCGGTGCCGCTCGGGGTGGCGTGGCTGTTCGAGGACGTGACCGAGGCGCGGCGCACGGAGCAGGAGGCGGCGACGCTGCGGTTCCGCGCCCAGCAGCTGCACCGGGCGGCGCGGGCCGCGGCGGAGTGCGAGGACCCGGGCGAGGCGGCGTCGACGCATCTGGACTTCGCGCTGGCCGGGTTCGCCGATCACGCGGTCCTCGATCTGGTGGCGGGGCCGGACGGGGAGGAGCCGGTGCGGCTGGTGCGGGCGGCGGGGACGCCGTCCGGGGCGCCGGGGCCGAGTCTGCTGGTGACGCGCGGGGCGCTGCCGGTGCGGTACGCGGCGGGGCATCCGGCGTTGCAGTGCGCGGAGCGGGCCGGTTCGGTGCGGGCGCAGGCGCCGGAGGGGGCGGGGGCGCAGTGGGCGGAGTCGCGGCAGTGGCCGGAGGGGGCGGTGTTCGCGTTGTGCGCGGTGCTGCGCAGCCGGGGCCGGACGCTCGGTGTCGTGACGTTTCTGCGCGGGTCGGGCCGGTCCCGGTTCGAGCGCGGGGACGCGGTGTACGCGGAGAGCGTGGCGGTGCGGATCGCGGCGGCCGTGGATCTGGCGCTCACCAGCGCCGGTCAGTGCCGGTGAGCGCTGATCGGCGCCGGTCGGTGCCGGTAGGCGCTGGTCAGTGCTGGTAGAAGATGCGGTCCTTGTACTGGTCGAAGACCTTGGCGTTCCAGTCGTGGCCGCCGTCCACGTTGCCCGAGCGCAGGAGCGGGGGCTGGATGCCGCGGTCGGCGAGGGACTCGGCGCACGTGGCGAGCATGGACTGCATGAGGGCGCTGGTGGTGACCGTGGAGGCGGAGGCGAACGGCGCGGCGACGCCGTCGTGGGTGAGCTCGGCGTCCCCGACGGCGATCTTGGAGTCGAGGACGACGTCGCAGTGGTCGCGCAGGTAGGTGCCCGAGGCGTGCCGGGACGCGGGGGCGTCGGGCCCGGTGGCGTAGGCGAGCGAGGTGACGCCGATGACCCGGAGGCCGAGGGCGCGGGCGTTCATCGCCATCTCGACGGGCAGCGCGTTGCGCCCGGAGAGGGAGATGATCACGAGGGCGTCGCCGGCCCGGGCGGGGCTGGAGTCGAGGACGGCGGCGGCCAGTCCGTCGACCCGCTCGAGGGCGGAGCCGAGGGTGGCGGGCATGACGTCGACGCCGACGGCCCCGGGGACGGCCAGCAGGTTCATCAGGGCGAGGCTGCCGGCGCGGTAGACGACGTCCTGCGCGGCGAGCGAGGAGTGTCCGGCGCCGAAGGCGAAGAGGCGGCCGCCCGCGACGACGGTGTCGGCGAGCAGGGTGCCGGCGGCGGCGACCGGGCCGGCTTCCTCGTCGCGGATCCGCTGCAGCAGGCCGATCGCCGTGTCGAGGTACTGCGCGGCCAGCTTGCTCTCGCTCATCGGCGTAACCCCTCGGGTCCCTGACGCGTCGTCCCTCCGCGCCGTCGCGGATGGCGTCTGTCGCGGATCACCGTGCGGTCTGGACCAGTGCTGTGTCAATACGGCACGGGAGGGGCGGGCGGGCCCCGAGGGCCGGGATCGGGTACGGTCCCGGCCCGGTCCTGGGCGCTGTTTCCCCGGCGCGGCACGGTTGTCAGCGGTATGCGTCAGAATTGACGGCAGGGCCAGCGCACGCGCTCGGCGGGACGCCGACAGAGCGGCCGCGGAGCTAGAGAGCTACACGAGGGGCACGTATGTCCGGACTGATCGACACCACGGAGATGTACCTCCGCACCATCCTCGAGCTGGAGGAGGAAGGTGTGGTCCCCATGCGCGCCCGGATCGCCGAGCGGCTCGACCAGAGCGGTCCCACGGTGAGCCAGACCGTGGCGCGCATGGAGCGGGACGGTCTGGTCGCCGTGGCCGCCGACCGGCACCTGGAGCTGACCGACGAGGGCCGCCGGCTGGCGACGCGCGTGATGCGCAAGCACCGCCTCGCCGAGTGTCTGCTGGTCGACGTGATCGGCCTGGAGTGGGAGCAGGTGCACGCGGAGGCCTGCCGGTGGGAGCACGTGATGAGCGAGGCCGTGGAGCGCCGCGTCCTCGAGCTGCTGCGGCACCCGACGGAGTCGCCGTACGGGAACCCGATCCCGGGCCTGGAGGAGCTGGGCGAGAAGGACGGGGCGGACCCGTTCCTGGACGAGGGCATGGTCTCGCTCGCGGATCTGGAGCCGGGTGCGGACGGCAAGACGGTGGTCGTGCGCCGGATCGGTGAGCCGATCCAGACGGACGCCCAGCTGATGTACACGCTGCGGCGGGCGGGCGTGCAGCCCGGTTCGGTGGTCAGCGTGACGCAGTCGCCGGGCGGCGTCCTGGTGGGCAGCAGCGGTGAGGCCGCCGAGCTGGAGGCGGAGACCGCGTCGCACGTGTTCGTGGCGAAGCGCTGAGCGCGGCGCACGGGGCGCTCTCGGGGTCCCGTGGCGGGCTCCGGCGCGCAGAAAGCCGGATTCAGTGTGCGGAATCGCAGCGGTCGGGCGTTTTGCGTGCCACGCTGTCGCGTGAGCCTGAGGACCGGGGCCCGGACACCGGGGCCTGAGACCGGAGGGGGGCCAGCATGGAGCGGCCGTGCGGCGTGCTGTCGACAGAGGGCCCCGGCGCCTTGCGGCGCCGGGGCCTGTCCTCCCCTGTTCCGACCCGGAGCCCCGAGCTCCCAGGGTCGTCCCCCTCGGACCGTTTTCCCCGAGCGGTCCGCCTCCCGCTGAAGAGATCCCCTCGGCGGCGCCGGTCATTCCTTGAGCGCCGTCACTCAAACGAGGGGTGTTATCGCAAGGCAGCACGCTTTCGAATGCAAGTTCGATAGCTTGCGCGGACCAGCGACTGCAGGCGCGACCACAAGGGGGTGCCAGGGCCTATGGCACGACGCATCGACGTGACCGGAGCGGGCGGCGTCCGGCTGGCCGCCTGGGAGTTCGCCGACCCGCCCAAGACGGGCGAGGCCGGCCAGGCTCCGGGCGTGCTGTTACTGCACGGCCTGATGGGCCGGGCGTCCCATTGGGCGGGCACGGCACGCTGGCTCGCCGAGCGGCGCCGCGCCGTCGCTCTCGACCAGCGCGGGCACGGCCGGAGCGACAAGCCCGACCAGGGCCCCTTCGACCGCGAGGCCTACGTGCTCGACGCGGAGGCCGCGCTGGAGAGCCTCGGACTCGGCCCCGCGGTGGTCGTCGGGCACTCGATGGGCGCGCTGACCGCGTGGCAGCTGGCCGCGCGCCGCCCCGACCTGGTCAGCGGCCTCGTCATCTGCGACATGCGGGCCTCGGCCCTGGGAGCCGCGTCCCAGCGGGAGTGGGAGGACTGGTTCGGGTCCTGGCCGCTGCCGTTCGCGACGCTCGGCGACGTACGGAAGTGGTTCGGCGAGGACGACCCGTGGGTGGAGCGGCCCAACCCGGCCCGCGGGGAGTTCTACGCCGAGGTGATGACCGAGCGGGAGGACGGCTGGCGGCCGGTCTTCTCGCGCCGGCACATGCTGGCGGCCCGCTCGACGTGGGTACGGGACGCGCACTGGGAGGAGCTGGCGGCGGTGCAGTGCCCGGCCCTGGTGGTGCGGGGGCTCGACGGGGAGCTGGGGCGGGCGGAGGCCCAGGAGATGGTGCGGGTGCTGCCGCGGGGGGTGTACGCGGAGGTGGCCGACGCGGGGCATCTCGTCCACTACGACCAGCCGGTCGGGTGGCGTGAGGTGGTCGAGCCGTTCCTGGACGGGGTCCTGGCCGGACGGTAGCGGGCCTCTTCCCGAAGGGTCAGGGGCTGAGGCGTTCGATGCGCCAGGCCTTTGGGGTCCGGACGTACCGGAGGCGGTCGTGCAGGCGGTTCTCCCGGCCCTGCCAGAACTCGACGGACTCGGGCGCCACCCGGAACCCGCCCCAGTGCGGCGGCACGGGCACCTCGGAGCCGGGCGGATGACGCCGCAGCAGCTCCGCGTACTGCGCGTCGAGCTCCTCCCGGGACGCGATCACGGACGACTGCGCGCTGGCCCACGCCCCGAGCTGCGACCCGTGCGGCCGCGAGCGGAAGTAGGCCGCGGTCTCCTCGCGCGAGGTGCGCACCGCGGTGCCCGAGACGTGCACCTGACGGCTCATCGGGTGCCAGGGGAAGAGCAGCGCGACCTGCGGGTTGGCCGCGATGTCCTGTGCCTTGCGGGAGCCGTAGTTGGTGTAGAAGACGAAGCCGGCGGCGTCGAAGGACTTCAGGAGCACGGTGCGCGACGCGGGCCGGCCGGACGGGTCGGCGGTGGCGACGACCATGGCGTTGGGCTCGGCGAGCGGCGAGCCGGGCCGCGCCGCCTGTGCGAACCACCGCCCGAACTGCCGCATCGGGTCCGGGGCCAGGTCGGACTCCAGCAGGCCGCCGTCCCGGGGGCGGTACTGCTCCCGCATCGCGGCGATGTCCGGGTCGAGGTCGTCATGCGCGCTCACGGCGTCATCCTCCCGCACCGGGCGGCCCGTTCGGACCCGGAGTGAGACGTGGCACTGAGTGCCGCGAACTCTCGCCAAGTGTGGCACCGAGGGTTATGGTCCAGTGACCGGACGGGACGGGGTGACCGCCTCCCGTACCGGGCATCACGGCACCAGGCACGCCATGCCGCTGGACCCTCTTCCGTCGCATCCGAAGGAGCCGCCCGATGTCCGACTTCGACCCTGGCTTCACACCCGGTCTCGAAGGCGTCGTCGCGTTCGAGACCGAGATCGCCGAACCGGACAAGGAGGGCGGCGCCCTGCGCTACCGGGGCGTCGACATCGAGGACCTGGTCGGCCACGTCTCGTTCGGGAACGTGTGGGGGCTGCTGGTCGACGGGGCCTTCGACCCGGGGCTGCCGCCCGCGGAGCCGTTCCCGATCCCCGTCCACTCCGGTGACGTCCGCGTCGACGTGCAGTCCGCGCTCGCGATGCTCGCGCCCGTGTGGGGCCTGAAGCCGCTGCTCGACATCGACGAGCGGCGCGCCCGCGACGACCTCGCGCGCGCCGCCGTCATGGCCCTGTCGTACGTGGCCCAGTCGGCCCGCGGCCAGGCGCGGCCGATGGTGCCGCAGAGCGAGATCGACAAGGCCGAGTCGGTCGTCGAGCGGTTCATGATCCGCTGGCGCGGGGAGCCCGACCCCAAGCACGTCGCGGCCGTCGACGCGTACTGGACCTCGGCCGCCGAACACGGCATGAACGCCTCGACGTTCACCGCCCGGGTCATCGCCTCCACCGGCGCCGACGTGGCCGCCGCCCTGTCGGGTGCGGTCGGCGCGATGTCCGGCCCGCTGCACGGCGGCGCCCCCTCGCGCGTCCTCGGCATGATCGAGGAGATCGAGCGGACCGGCGACGCCGAGGCGTTCGTGCGCCGGGCGCTGGACCGGGGCGAGCGGCTGATGGGCTTCGGGCACCGGGTCTACCGGGCCGAGGACCCGCGCGCCCGGGTGCTGCGGCGCACGGCCCGCGAGCTGGGCGCCCCGCGCTTCGAGGTGGCCGAGGCGCTGGAGAAGGCCGCGCTGGCGGAACTGCACGCGCGCCGGCCCGACCGGGTGCTGGCGACGAACGTGGAGTTCTGGGCGGCGATCGTGCTGGACTTCGCCGAGGTGCCCGCGCCCATGTTCACGTCGATGTTCACGTGTGCCCGCACCGCCGGATGGAGCGCGCACATCCTGGAGCAGAAGCGCACGGGCCGCCTGGTGCGCCCCTCGGCCCGCTACGTGGGCCCGGGCAGCCGCCCGCCGCAGGACGTCGCGGGACACGCCGGCATCGCCCACTGACGGCCCCGGCGCCCGGCGCCGCCGGCGGTCCGCGCGGGCCGGGTACTCCAGTCAGGGGCCCGGGCGCGCGCCACACCGGCGGATGTCCGGCCCGCTCGGGGCGCAGGCCCTACGTTGAGCGTGCGCGGCAGGGACCGACCGGGCGAGTGCGACCGCCCGGCGCGGGTTCACCCCTTGCCGCGCGGCCACGTGACGACGGCCCGTCCCCGGAGTGTTCCGGGGGCGGGCCGTTCGGCTGCGCGGGGGCGGTTCAGGCGCCGGGCTGCGGCGGGGTCGCGCTCCGCTGGGCGGAGAGGATGTCGCGGGCCTGGTCGGAGGCGCGCACCAGGCTCTCGGACACGTAGTCGAGGAAGCGCGCGATGTTCTCGAGGCGGGCGCCGGCCTGGCTGTCGGCGCCGAGGATGCCGGTGCCCTGACGGGCCGTCACGGCGATCTCGGCGGTGGACCGGGCGCTGGCCATCATCGACTGGTACCAGACGTCGTCGTCGATCGAGTACCGGTCGCGGCGCCGCTCGTCGCGGTCGCGGCGCACGAGGTCCTGCGACTCCAGGAACGCGACGGCCTTGGAGATGGACGCCGGGCTGACCTGGAGGCGCTGCACGAGCTCGCCCGCGGTCAGGCTGCCGGACTCGCTGGTGAGCAGGGCGGACATCACCCGGGCCATCATGCGGGGCGTGCCCGAGGCCATGAAGACGGTGGTCAGCGTCTCCTCGTAGGCGCGCACGGCCTCGTCGCCGGGGCCCTGGCCGGCCGCCGCTCCGGCTGACCCGGCGGGCCTGCGGCGGGCGGCGCGGTGGCCGGTGGCGCGCTGGGCGAGGTCGGCGCGGTAGCCGGTGGGGCCGCCGTTGCGCATGACCTCGCGGGTGACGGTCGAGGTCGGCCGCTCCAGACGGCGGGCGATCTCCGCGTAGGCGAGGCCGTCGCCCAGCCCCTGTGCGATCTGCTGTCGTTCCTGCTGGGTGAGCCTGCCGCCCGGCATCGCGCCTCCCGCTTCTCGGTCCCGGTGGTGTCCGCCGGGCCACCTTAGCGTTCACCGTCATTCCATTGCAACGCAACGCTGCACGCACGTTGCATTCCTGTCAGAACCATTGCAATGAATTCCCCACATCAACCTGCGGTTACCGGGTTTTGACGCAACAAGTGCGTTGCCAACCCCGTGAATGCAACGTAGCGTTTTCGATGTCAGAAAGAACGCAGCGAGGCCGCGGCGGACGACCGGGGCCACCACAGAGGAGTGAGCACCATGCAGAAGTTCGCGACCACCGCCCCCGTCGCCGCCTCCCTCTCCGTGCCCGCCGGCCGCATCCAGCTCATCGCCGCCGACCGCACCGACGCCACCGTCGACGTCCGCCCGGCCGACCCGAAGAACAAGCGGGACGTCAGGGCCGCCGAGGAGATGCTGGTCAGCTACGCGGACGGGACCCTGCGCATCACCGACCCCGCCCCGAAGAACCGGGCGTTCGGACCCTCCGGCTCCGTCGAGGTCACCGTCCAGCTCCCGGCAGGATCGCCGGTCACGGTGGAGGCGGCCGACGCCGAACTGCGCGGGGTCGGACGGCTGGGCGACGTCGCCCTCGAGGCGGCCCGCGCCGCCGTCAAGCTCGACGAGACCAGCGCCGCCCGCATCACCGTCGCCGCCGGCGACATCACCCTCGGCCGGCTCACCGGCCCGGCCCGGGTGCGGACCCGGATGGGCGACATCACCGTCACCGACGCCGCCCGCGGCGACCTGGACCTGGAGACCGCGAAGGGCGACATCACCGTCGCCACCGCGCCGGGCACCGACGCCACGCTCGACGCCGGCACCTCCTACGGCCGCGTCGCCAACTCCCTGACGTACAGCGGCGGCACCCCCGCCGTCACCGTCCGCGCCACCACCGCGTACGGCGACATCACCGCCCGCAGCAACTGACCCCCGTCACCCACGAAGGAGCGAACTGACATGACCAGCCTGGCCATCTCGGCGACCGGACTGCGCAAGGCCTACGGGGAGAAGACCGTGCTCGACGGCGTCGACCTGGCCGTCGAGGAAGGAACGATCTTCTCCCTGCTCGGCCCCAACGGCGCCGGCAAGACCACCGTCGTCAAGATCCTCTCCACCCTCGTCTCCGCAGGACCGGGCAGCGGCCCGATCCGCATCGGCGGCCACGACCTCGCCGGCGCACCGCAGTCGGTGCGCGCCGCGATCGGCGTCACCGGACAGTTCTCCGCGGTCGACGGCCTGATCACCGGCGAGGAGAACATGCTCCTCATGGCCGACCTGCAGCACCTCTCGCGCAGCGAGGGGCGCCGCGTCACCGGCGAACTCCTGGAGCGCTTCGACCTCACGGACGCGGCGAAGAAGCCCGCGTCCACCTACTCCGGCGGCATGAAGCGCCGCCTCGACATCGCCATGACGCTGGTCGGCGACCCCCGCATCATCTTCCTGGACGAGCCCACCACCGGCCTCGACCCGCGCTCCCGGCACACCATGTGGGGCATCATCCGCGAACTCGTCGACGGCGGCGTCACCGTCCTGCTCACCACCCAGTACCTCGAGGAGGCCGACGAACTCGCCGACCGCATCGCGGTCCTGCACGACGGGAAGATCGCCGCCGAGGGCACCGCGGCCGAGCTCAAGCGCATCGTCCCCGGCGGGCACGTCCGGCTCCGCTTCACCGACCCGGGCACGTACCGCACCGCCGTCTCCGCGCTGAACGGCGCGGCGGCCGACGACGAGTCCCTGTCCCTGCAGATCCCCAGCGACGGCAGCCAGCGCGCCCTGCGCGGCATCCTCGACCGGCTCGACACGGCCGGCGTCGAGGCCGACGAACTGACCGTGCACACCCCCGACCTCGACGACGTCTTCTTCGCCCTCACCGGCGGCAGCGCCGGCATCCCCGCCCCGACCACGCCGCAGACCCAGACCCAGGAGGCCTGACATGAGCTCGCTGTCCCTCGCCGTGCGTGACTCCTCGACGATGCTGCGCCGCAACCTCCTGCACGCCCGGCGCTACCCGTCGCTCACCCTGAACCTGCTGCTGACGCCGGTCATGCTGCTCCTGCTGTTCGTCTACATCTTCGGCGACACCATGAGCGGCGGCGCCGGCCGCGACGCCTACATCTCCTACATCGTGCCGGGCATCCTGCTCATGACGATCGGCTCGACCACGATCGGCACCGCGGTCTCCGTCTCCAACGACATGACCGAGGGCATCATCGCCCGCTTCCGCACCATGGCCATCCACCGTCCCTCCGTCCTCGTCGGGCACGTCATCGGCAGCGTCCTGCAGTCGGTGGCCAGCGTGGTCCTCGTCGGCGCGGTCGGCGCGGCCATCGGCTTCCGCTCCACCGACGCGAACGTCCTGGAATGGCTCGCCGCCTTCGGCCTGATCGCCCTGTTCGCCCTCGCGCTCACCTGGATCGCGGTCGGCATGGGCCTCATCAGCCCGAACGCGGAAGCGGCCAGCAACAACGCGATGCCGCTGATCCTGCTGCCGCTGCTGTCCAGCGCGTTCGTGCCGCTCCACTCGATGCCGGGCTGGTTCCGGCCGATCGCCGAGTACCAGCCGTTCACGCCGGCCATCGAGACCCTGCGCGGACTGCTCCTCGGCACCGGGATCGGGCACAACGGCTGGCTCGCCGTCGGCTGGTGCGTCGGCCTCACGGTCCTCGGCTACTTCTGGGCCACCGCCAAGTTCCAGGCGGACCCGGAGTGAGGGACCGTGTCCGCCGGCCCGGGCCGCACGTTAGAAGGGCATGATCACACCTCGACGCGCTCTCACCGCCGCCCTGCTCGCCGTCGGAGCCGGGGCCCTGGCCGCCCCGGCGGCCCAGGCGGCCCCGATCACCGGCGGCGAGCCCATCTCCCCCATCGCCACCCTCGACCACGTCTCCACCCTGGGGATCCCGGCCGAGCACCGGGGCGAGCTGCCCACCGCGGGACAGCAGCTGGGCGGGCTCAACCAGCTGAACCAGCTCCACCAGCTCACCGACCTCGCGGCCCCGGTCACCAACGCGGTCCCCGCGGTCGGCTGACCGTTCCACTCGCACAGCAGCAAACGCTCCACGGCACGACAGAGGGGCAGCCGCACCACAGCGGCTGCCCCTCAGGTGTGTCCGTACGCGGAACGTCAGTGGTTCGCGACGCCGTTGCCCGACAGGACCGGGATGTCGTCCAGGACGTGCGACAGCGGCTCGTCGCCCTTGGCCTGGGTGGAGTTCTCGGTGCACTGCTGGTTCTGCGGCGAGGACAGGACGTTGACGTCCTGGACGGCGACCGGCACCAGGCCGACGAGCGAGCCCACGTTGGCCTTGGCCGGCAGACCGATGCAGGGCTTGTTCAGCGAGCCCTGGACCAGACCCAGCTGGGGGCTCATGTCGCCCTCGGTCATCGAGTTGCCGAAGGCCTGCTCGGCGCCGTTGCCGCTCAGCGACGTCGTGCCGCCGTCGTCACCGATCGCCATGGCCTGCGGGGCGGCCACCGCTGCCAGGCCGGCGACGGACGCCGCGATCGTGGCGGATGCCCACAGCTTCTTCATGTTGCTTCCCTTCAGAACGAGTGAACCCCGATTGAGGGGCTCGGGCTGAACAACTGGCAGGCGCTGCGGTGGTTGCGCCCGGGAACCCGTTCGGCCTATCACCGTTCGAACGGACCGGCCGTCATGCGCAGGCCAGTGTGTCGCCGTGGACGATCGTCTGGACCGTCATCTGCGGCGGGTCGAGCGGCCGGGTGTCCGAGTCCGCGGGCGTCAGCGCCCGGTCCTCGCGCAGCGTGCCGAACATCGCGGCGGCCCGCGGCCCGTCCCAGCGCAGCGTGGACCCGACGCCCTCCACGACGTGGTTGAACCCGGCGATCGGCACGGTCCCGAACTCCGTACGGGACAGCGGCACCTGACGCAGATCGCGGGCGAGCGACAGCAGGTCGCCGGGGGTGAACCCCTGGTCGACCCGCGCCTGCGGGCCGAGCGCCGTCGAGACGAACTCCAGGGCGCGCCGCGGGTCGCCGAGCACGTCGCGCAGGGAGTCGCTGCGCAGCGCGTTGACGAGGAAGCGGTGCTGGCGCTGGATGCGGCCGAGGTCGGCGCTGTTGTCGACGTGCCGCGACCGCACGTACTGGAGCGCGGGACCGCCGGCCAGGTGGTGCCGGCCCGGGGCGAGGTCGAGGTGCGTTGCCGAGTCGGTGAGCTGCCGGGACGTGCACACGTCGACTCCGTCGAGCGCGTCGACGGAGTCCATGAACCGACGGAAGTCGAGCTGCAGGAAATGGTCGACCCGCAGTCCGGTCATGGATTCCACGGTCCGCACGGCGAGCGCCGGACCGCCTTCCTTGTAGGCGGCGTTGAGTTTCGCGGGATGCGTGGTGTCCGCGTCGGCGCCGGACCCGGGAATGTCCGCGTACGAGTCGCGGGGCAGACTCACGACGCTGATCCGGTCGTGGTCCCGCGAGACGTGGACGAGCATCATCACGTCACTGCAGCCGCAGGCCGCGCCGCCCGCGTGGAACGTCTCCTTCTCGGTGCGGGAGATGGTGTCGCGGCCGTCGGTGCCCATCAGCAGGACGTTCGTGCCCGGACCGGCGGCGGGCCGGTCGGTCAGGCCGCCGAAGACGTCTACGCGGCTCGGCAGGGCCGCCGCCACGGGCCCGGCCGCGGCCCCGCCGAAGGCCAGCAGGCCGAGGGCGAGCGCCCCGCACGCCAGGGTGACGCGCCCGCCGCGCCGTTTTGCTTTCCGCTCGTGCTGCTTCATCGCCGCTCCACCGGAGAAAGGAATGGAATGAGCGACGAGGGTAGGCCTCTTCGTATTTCCTTACGTGAATGTCACGCCGTACGAAGAAAAGGCAACCCTTTTGCCTTGCCTCGCGATTGGAAAAGGCCGCCCCGGAGGTAAGGGGACGGGGACGGAAACAGCCGTCGGAGAGCACGAGGCACTGACATGCCAGAATCGCACGAACGCTGGAGGCACCGGGCGCTGATCCCGCCCAGCCGTCCGCCGTCGGACACGGCGGGCGACGAGCCGGTCTTCGCCCGGCTGATGGCGGAGTGGCGCGCCCGCGGCAGGACCCTGCCGAGCCGCTACGACGAGGAGTGGCGCCGGATCGCCGGCCGCGACTGCTGGCCGGACTCCGGGTCCTGAGCCCCGCGGGAGAAACGACGTCGGGCCGCCGGAGAACCGGCGGCCCGACCTGATCGGCGCGTGATCAGTTGTTGCCGGCACCGTTGCCGGACAGGACCGGGATGTCGTCCAGGACGTGCGACAGCGGCTCGTCGCCCTTGGCCTGGGTGGAGTTCTCGGTGCACTGCTGGTTCTGCGGCGAGGACAGGACCGGGATGTCCTGGACCGAGACCGGCACGACGCCGACGAGGGAACCGACGTTGGCCTTCGCGGGCAGCGCGATGCAGGGCTTGTTCAGCGAGCCCTGGATGAGCGCCATCTGCGGGCTCATGTTGCCGTACGTGGCCGAGTTGCCGTAGGCCTGCGTGGCGTCGTTGCCGGACAGCGACGTGGTACCGCCGTCGTTGCCGATGGCCAGGGCCGACGGGGCGGCCGCGGCCGACATACCGATGACCGACGCGGTGAGGGCCGCAGCGGCGGCCGCCTTCTTCATCATGATGAAAGGTTCCCCTTCATTCGCTTTGCTGGGAGGCACCTGGATCAACTCCGCTGCGTGCGATCGGTTGTCGTGGTTCACCCGGACGGGGCCCTTCGCTCAGGTTTGCGGCAGCGATCGCAGTACGACGGATACCGGCATTCGAGTGAACCGGCAGAACTTGTCGGCACCCCACAGAGTTGTCCCGTTCGCAGCAACCGGTGCCTGTCGAAAAAAGGAACAGAAGAATGCTCAAGAAGGTTATGGCCACGGCCGCGGTCGCCGTCTCCGTCGTCGGCGTGTCCGCCGCGGGTGCGACGCAGGCCCTCGCGCTGGGTGACGACGGCGGCACCACGTCGCTGAGCGGCAACGGCGCCTCGCAGGCCTTCGGCAACTCGATGACCGAAGGCGACATGAGCCCGCAGCTCGGCCTGGTCCAGGGCTCGCTCAACAAGCCCTGTGTCGGCCTCCCGGTCAAGGGCAACGTCGGCTCGCTCGTCGGTGTCGTGCCGGTCGCGGTCCAGGACATCAACGTCCTGTCCTCGCCGCAGAACCAGCAGTGCAC
>NZ_WWIA01000397.1 GCF_009870065.1 Streptomyces sp. SID5785
GCACCGGACGGCACCGGCCGCCGTCGCGGCCCGCACCCCCGCCCGCACCGGCGCCCCCGACCCGACCGGCGGGCGGACCCGGGCCGCGCACCGGCCGCCGGACCCACGCCCGTCCCGTGTCAGCCCCCTGCCGGGCCGCACATGATCACGCGTCAGGTCACGTCGGGTACACACCAGTTGGACACCGTCGCCCCGACGGCACCACCCGTCACCGCCCTCTCGGCCGCCCCGCGCACCCGTACCGGACACCACCGCACCCGCACGCCCCCGCGCGCACACTCCGCCTCCTTGCTGGTCAACCGGCGCAGGCGGCGGCCGCACGCCCCCTCGACGGCGGACACCACCCGGCGCGCACCCGCCGGCCGGACACCGCACCGACGACGACGGGGCCGCTCCGGAGCGGCCCGGCGGACACCCACCGCCTCACGCGTTCGTCACACACAGTTATCATCGCGGCAACACGGATCTGTCCCGAACAACCCCCGTTCGCACCCCCGCACGGGACTCCCGCCGCACCCGCCTTCACACCCGCTGCACACCGACCAAGATCACCCCAAGTCCCGCCGGAGAACTGCGCGTTCTCGACATGCGAACACCGCACACCGCACCTGTGCCGTCCGTCTGCGCCCCATACGTCCACACTGCGCCCACCCGTACCCACCCCGGCATAACAAGAGCATCACAGCCTCATCCGCACCCACGCTCCACTCCCCACCTGCGCTTATAGTCACGGCCAGTCACCGCGCCGCCGGGCGCGTCATCTGCACGGCCCTGTACCAACCCGTACGGCCCGGCGAGACACACGGCCTCCGACACCGGAAGGCCGCGCCAGGGAGAGGAATGATCGTGCGACACCGTTCTTTGCTCATACTCACGTCCGTGCTCACGACCGGAGCACTCACGCTCACCGCCTGCGGTTCGCGCGACGACGACAAGAAGGGCTCCTCCGGCGACACCACCCAGGTGGTCATCGGAGTCGACGCCCCGCTCAGCGGCGACCTGTCCGCCATCGGCATCGGCATCAAGAACTCCGTCGACCTGGCCGCGAAGACCGCCAACAAGAACAAGGAAGTTCCCGGCGTCACCTTCAAGATCGAGCCGCTGGACGACGTCGCCAACCCCTCCACCGGTGGCCAGAACGCGACCAAGCTCGTCGGCGACGACAAGGTCCTCGGCGTGGTCGGCCCGCTGAACTCCAGCGTCGCCCAGTCGATGCAGAAGACGTTCAACTCCGCGAACCTGCTGGAGATCTCCCCGGCCAACACCGCCCCCGAGCTCACCCAGGGCGCCAAGTACGCGACGAAGAAGGAACGGCAGTTCAAGTCGTACTTCCGCACCGCGACCACCGACGCGCTGCAGGGCCCCTACGCCGCCCAGTACGCGTACAAGACCCTGAAGCTCAAGACGGTCTACTCGGTCGACGACAAGAAGACCTACGGCGCCGGCCTCGCCCGCACGTTCCGCGAGGAGTTCACCAAGCTCGGCGGCAAGGTGGTCGCCACCGACCACATCAACCCCGACGACCGTGACTTCGGCGCCATCGCGACGAAGATCAAGAACTCCAAGGCCGACTTCGTCTACTACGGCGGCGAGTACCCGGCCGGCGCCCCGCTCTCCAAGCAGATCAAGGACGCCGGAGCCAAGATCCCGGTCGTCGGCGGCGACGCCCTGCAGAGCGCCGACTACGTCAAGCTCGCCGGCAAGAACGCCGAAGGCGACTTCGCCACCTCGGTCGGCGCCCCGCCCGAGAAGCTCGACACCGCCAAGAAGTTCATCTCCGCCTACAACGCCGGCGGCTACAAGGAGCCGTACGAGACCTACGGCGCCCTCTCCTACGACGCCGCCTGGGCCATCATCCAGGCCGTCAAGACCGTCGTGAACGACAACGACGGCAAGCTGCCCAGCGACGCCCGCGCCAAGATCACCGAAGCCGCCCAGAAGGTCTCCTTCAACGGCGTCACCGGCCAGGTCTCGTTCGACGAGTTCGGCGACACCACCAACCGCACCCTCACCGTCTACCAGGTCAAGGACGGCAAGCACGTCCCGGTCAAGACCGGCGAGCTGGAGGACTGACCCCCGGGGAACCCCGCGGACACCCTCCGCGGGGCCCCACCGCACCAGCCCACGGCGCCGGGGGGCCAACAGCCCCCCGCGCCCTCGCACTTGACGACAACCTCGGAGGCCCAGCGGTGCACGATCTGCCGCAGCAGCTGGTCAACGGCCTGATACTCGGAGCTCTGTACGGCCTCATAGCCGTCGGCTACACCATGGTCTACGGCATCATCCAGCTCATCAACTTCGCCCACGGCGAGATCTACATGATCGGCGGCTTCGGCGCCCTCACCATGTGGCTCTGGCTCCCCGGCGGCACGTCCCTCGCGCTCGCGCTGCCCCTCATGCTCCTCATGGGCATCGCCTGCTCCGTCCTCGTCGCCGTCGGCGCCGAACGGTTCGCCTACCGCCCCCTCAGAAGCGCCCCACGACTGGCCCCGCTCATCACCGCGATCGGCCTGTCCATCGCGCTCCAGCAGGCCGTCTGGGCCTTCTACCCCGACGCCAAGGCGGACCGCACCTTCCCGCAGTTCTCCGGCGGACCCATCGACCTCGGGGCCTTCACCCTCCAGCGCGGCGACCTCTTCCTCATCATCGCCGCCCCCGTGTGCATGGCGTTCCTCGCCTACTTCGTCGCGAAGACCCGCACCGGACGCGCCATGCAGGCCACCTCCCAGGACCCGGACACCGCCCAGCTCATGGGCATCAACACCGACCGGATCGTCGTCACCGCCTTCGCCATCGGCGGCGCCTTCGCCGCCGTCGCCGCCATGGCCTACGGCCTCAAGTACGGCCAGGTCGGCTTCAAGATGGGCTTCATCGCCGGCCTCAAGGCCTTCACCGCGGCCGTCCTCGGCGGCATCGGCAACATCTACGGCGCCATGATCGGCGGCCTCGCCCTCGGCCTCGCCGAAGCCCTCGCCACCGCCTACATCCAGGACATCCCCGGCATGGAACTCCTCGGCGGCGGAGCCTGGAAGGACGTCTGGGCCTTCGCACTCCTCATCCTCGTGCTCCTGCTGCGCCCCCAGGGCCTGCTCGGCGAGCGCGTCGCGGACAGGGCGTGATCACCATGACCGACACCACGACCACCGCCCCGCCCCGCGCCGTCCTCCCGCTGCCCGCAGCGGCGGCCCGCTACGGCACCGCCGTCGGCGCCGTCGCCACCCTGGCCAGCACCTTCCTGGCCTGGACCTGGACCGCCGAGTTCCCCGGCGACCTCACCGTCACCGGCTACCCCGGCGGCCTCCAGGTCCTCACGCTCACCGGCGCCCTGCTCACCCTGCTCCTCGCCCTGTCCGCCCTCGGCATCCGCGGACTGCGCTGGCTCACGCCCGGCGGCACCACCGCCCCGGTCCTGCTCCTCGCGCTCGGCACCTTCGGCACGACCGGCTACACCCTCGGCGCCATCAGCTACCGGCTCGGCGGCGTCGTCAACCTCGAACCCGGAGCCTGGGTCGCCGGCATCGCCTCGCTGCTCACCGTCCTGTGCGCCCTCGGCATCCCCGCCGACCAGGACGACGAGACCACCGCCACCGGCGCCTGGGCCCGGCTGCGCAGCTCCCTGCGCGCACCCGCCGCCCGCCCCGCCACGATCAGCCTGCCCTCCTGGGCCGAGATCCTCCTGATCGCCGTCGCCTTCGGCCTCGCCCTGTACGTCTTCACGTACGGCATCGACACCGAATACGTCGAACTCTTCACCGGCTACCTGATCCTGGTCGTCCTCGGCGGCATCGCCCTGACCAAGACCGGACTGCCCTCCCGGCTCACCGCGCTCACCGCCAAGCACCGCACCATCGCGCTGACCGCGGCCTTCGTCGCCGCCGCCGCGTTCCCCTTCACCCAGACCAACGACACGTACACCAACGTCGCCGCGAACATCCTCGTCTTCGCGACCGTCGCCCTCGGTCTCAACGTCGTCGTCGGCCTCGCCGGACTCCTCGACCTCGGCTACGTCGCCTTCCTCGGCGTCGGCGCCTACGCCGCGGCCCTCGTCTCCGGCTCCCCGGACTCCACCATCGGCGTCCACTTCCCCTTCTGGGCCGCCGTCCTCACCGGCGCCGCCGCCTCGCTCGTCTTCGGCATCGTCATCGGCGCCCCGACCCTGCGACTGCGCGGCGACTACCTCGCCATCGTCACCCTCGGCTTCGGTGAGATCTTCCGCATCACCATGAACAACCTGGACGGCGACTCCGGCCCCGACGTCACCAACGGACCCAACGGCATCCCGAACATCCCGGACCTCAAGATCTTCGGGTTCGACCTCGGCGAGACCCACACCGTCCTCGGCGTCGACCTCGGCCGCTTCGCCAACTACTACCTCA
>NZ_WWIA01000398.1 GCF_009870065.1 Streptomyces sp. SID5785
ACCCGCCTCACCCGCCGCGTCCCGCGCGGCTGCGCTGTCCGGCGCGGCCGCGGGCGCGGGCGGAGGTGCGGGGCCGTCGTCCGTGTCCCGCTCGGCCTGCGCGCGGCGCTCGTCGAGCTGCTCGCCCAACTTGCTGATTCCGGCGCCGAGTCGGTCCAGCCAGCCTGGAACTCGCGACATGATCCGTCCTTCTCCCCCTGGTCCCCCGGTGCGATCGGCGGGTGCGATCGCACTAGACCGTACATGGCCGAAGCCCCTCACCGTATGACGGAGAGGGGCTTCGGGAGGTTGAGCGGTGTACGGCTCAGTACCAGTTGTTCGCCTGCCAGAAGGACCAGGCCTCACACGGACTGCCGTAGCGGTTGTTCATGTAGTTGAGGCCCCACTTGATCTGCGTGGCGGGGTTCGTCTGCCAGTCGGCACCGGCCGAGGCGTACTTGCCCGCCGGCAGGGCCTGGAAGAGACCGTAGGCGCCGGAGGACGCGTTGACCGCCTTGTAGTTCCAGCTCGACTCGTGGTTCACGATGTTGCTGAAGCACTGGAACTGGCCGGAGGGCACCATCTGGCGCGCCATGGCCTGGATCTGGGCGGTGCTGTACGACGACTGCGTGGAGAAGCTGGAGGCGTCGCGCGTGGCGGAGCGGCTGGCGGCTTCCTTCTTCGCCTCCTCGCGCTCCTTCGCCTCCTTCTCGGCCTTCTCCTTCGCGGCCTGCGCGTCCTGCTGCTTGGCGATCGCGTCCTCGGCGGCCTTCTTACGGGCCGCCTCCTCCGCGGACTTCTGCGCCGCGGTGTCGGCCGCGATGGCCTGGGTCTGCGCCTGCTGCTGCAGCGACGAGGTCTGGACCTGCGCCTGCTGTCCCGCAGGGACGTCCGCGAGGAGGGTCGCGTCG
This sequence comes from Streptomyces sp. SID5785, assembly GCF_009870065.1. Classification (GTDB taxonomy): domain Bacteria; phylum Actinomycetota; class Actinomycetes; order Streptomycetales; family Streptomycetaceae; genus Streptomyces. Next base: position 891 of record NZ_WWIA01000398.1, read on the forward strand.
CTCGCCGTGGTGGCCTCTGCCTCGCTCGAGGGCTGGCCGGTGCTGCCCGAGGCAACACCCACGACTGCGCCGACTGTGGTGACCGCGGTGGCCGAGGCCACTGCGAATCCCCGGACCGAAATCCGGCTCACACGGTTTCCTTCCAGCATCGCCCGCTGTGGTGTGACCCTCGCGGACGCAATCGTGCCCCTGGCACTGGCCTCCCAACTGACGGGTCACGGGAGGCACGGGCCCGGTGGGCAACTCCCTCGTGGGGAGCGCCGCGTGGTGCTCGGGCGGCATACGACGTTCGTTATGGAGTTCGTGGTGCAGCTGGTGCTGCGGTGGTGCCGTACCGCTGGGGGCACAGAAGTGTCGTATGCGGGGCCTGACAGGACCGTGACTCTGCCGTATGCGGACGCCGTGAGGCAATTCTGTGTTGCGTGTTAAACGTCACACCCCGTTTGCCCCAGGGGTTTTTCGGAAACGCGCACGCACCAAGACGCCGCCCGGCTAAGCTCTCTGGCTTTGCCGAACGGCGTCAAGTACGCCCGAACGGGCTAAATCTGACCGTCCTCCAGCATTTCGGTCACCAGGGCCGCGATCTGCGACCGCTCCGAGCGCGTCAGCGTGACGTGCGCGAACAGCGGATGGCCCTTCAGCTTCTCGACCACCGCGACGACTCCGTCGTACCGGCCCACGCGCAGGTTGTCCCGCTGTGCGACGTCATGCGTGAGGACGACACGGGAATTCGCCCCGATCCGGGACAGAACGGTCAACAGGACGTTCCGTTCCAGCGATTGCGCCTCGTCCACGATCACGAACGCGTCGTGCAGCGAGCGGCCCCGGATATGGGTGAGCGGCAGCACCTCGAGCATCCCGCGCGCCGTGATCTCCTCGATGACCTCGCGGGAGGTGACGGACGAGAGGGTGTCGAAGACGGCCTGCGCCCAGGGCCCCATCTTCTCGGCCTCGCTGCCGGGCAGATAGCCGAGCTCCTGCCCGCCGACCGCGTACAGCGGACGGAACACCATCACCTTCTGGTGCTGGCGGCGCTCCAGGACCGCCTCCAGGCCCGCGCAGAGCGCGAGCGCGGACTTGCCGGTGCCGGCCCGGCCGCCCATCGAGACGATGCCGACGTCCGGGTCGAGGAGCAGATCGAGCGCGATCCGCTGCTCGGCGCTGCGGCCCTTGAGACCGAACGCCTCCCGGTCCCCGCGCACCACCCGCACGTTGCCCTCGGGCGTGACACGGCCGAGGGCCTTGCCGCGCTCGGAGTGGATCGTGAGGCCGGTGTGCACGGGCAGGTCCGCGGCCTCGGGGACGTAGAGCGTGTCCTCCTCGAAGAGCAGGTCCACCTGTTCGGCGGGCAGCGTCAGTTCGGACATTCCGGTCCAGCCGGAGTCCGTGATGGCGAGTTCGGCGCGGTACTCCTCGGCGAGGAGTCCGACCGAGGAGGCCTTGATCCGCAGCGGCAGGTCCTTGGACACGACCGTGACGTCGTATCCCTCGGCCTGCAGGTTGCGGGCGACCGCGAGGATGCGTGAGTCGTTGTCCCCCAGGCGGTACCCCGAGGGCAGGATGCCCGGATCGGAGTGGTTGAGCTCGACGCGCAGGGTGCCGCCCAGTTCCCCGGTCGGGATCGGGGCGTCCAGGCGTCCGTACCGGATCCGGTAGTCGTCCAGGAGGCGCAGGGCCTGCCGGGCGAAGTAGCCGAGTTCCGGATGGTGCCGCTTGGCCTCCAGCTCCGTGACCACGACGACGGGCAGCACCACTTCGTGCTCGTCGAAGCGTGTCATGGCGTTGGGATCGGCCAGCAGGACGCTGGTGTCGAGAACATACGTGCGCCGGTCGGGCTTGCGGAGGCGCTTGTTGCTGGTCACCACGAAGGACGTACCCCCTCGGAATGAGGTCGGGGAGCGACGGAGGAGTTACCGGACCGGGAGGGTGGGAGAAGACCACCGGTCGTCGGCCGCCGTGCGCGGGCCGAGAACCGGCCCTCCAAGTCGTCTTCCGTACGCCTCGGCGTGCGGTCGTCCTGGTGCAAAGGGCCTCCCGGGCGGGCAGCCCCGTGCCGCCCGCTGAGATGCGGTGTCCTTGGTACGGACACCGACCTGGAGGGCTTATTCCCTCGAACGAGCGCCGCCATGCAAGGGGCATGACGGCGCGTTCGTGAACTCCTGATGACGCGGTGCGGGGAGGTGTCCCCAGCGTGCGGCGGGGTCAGCCGCCGAAGCGGCGGTGCCGGGCCGCGTAGTCGCGCAGCGCGCGCAGGAAGTCGACCTTGCGGAAGGCCGGCCAGAAGACGTCGCAGAAGTAGTACTCGGAGTGGGCGGTCTGCCAGAGCATGAAGCCGGACAGACGCTGCTCGCCGCTGGTGCGGATGACGAGATCCGGGTCGGGCTGGGCGCTGGTGTAGAGGTGCCGGCCGATGAGGTCGATGTCGACGGCCTCGGCGACGTCCTCCAGGGTCTGCTCCGCGGCGGCGGCCTCGTGCAGCATCGAGCGCACGGCGTCGGCGATCTCCTGGCGGCCGCCGTAGCCGATCGCGACGTTGACCACTATGCCGTCGACGTGCGCAGTGGCCTGGTCGGCCTCCTTGAGGACGGTCCGCAGACCGTCCGGCAGCAGGTCGGTGGCGCCCACGTGGTGGACGCGCCAGCGGCCGTCGGCCGCGAGCGAGCGGACGGTCTCCTCGATGATGCCGAGCAGCGGGACCAGCTCCTCGGGGGGCCGGTCGAAGTTGTCCGTCGAGAGCAGCCAGAGGGTGACGACCTCGACGTCCGTCTCGCTGCACCAGCCGAGGAACTCCTCGATCTTGGCGGCGCCCGCCTGGTGGCCCTGGGCGGTGGTGGATCCGGCGGCCTTCGCCCAGCGCCGGTTGCCGTCCATGATGACCCCGATGTGCTTGGGCACCTGGTCATGGTCCAGATGGCCTTCCACCCGGCGCGCGTACAGCCTGACCAGCAGGCCGCGCAGCCTGTCGCGCAGGTTCACGGTCTTTTTCGCCCCTCCGTGCAGACGGCAGTCCCCGAGGGCGAAAGCCTACCCCCGGTTTTCGGGGGGTCCTGGCGTGGGGTGCGGGACAGCGGGCTGACGTAGTTTCGTGTTCATGAACGACACCTCTCCCTACGCCGCCGCGGCGGACCGGTACGACTCCATGGAGTACCGGCGCACCGGCCGCAGCGGTCTGAAGCTGCCCGCGATCTCGCTCGGCCTGTGGCACAACTTCGGTGACGACCGCACCCTCGACTCGCAGCGGGCGATCCTGCGCCGCGCGTTCGACCTGGGCGTCACGCACTTCGACCTGGCGAACAACTACGGGCCGCCGCCCGGCTCCGCGGAGCTGAACTTCGGCAAGATCTTCGCCCAGGACTTCGCCCCGTACCGGGACGAGCTGGTCATCTCGACCAAGGCGGGCTACCTCATGCACCCCGGCCCGTACGGGGAGTGGGGCAGCCGCAAGTACCTGCTGTCGTCGCTGGACGCGTCCCTGAAGCGGATGGGCCTGGACTACGTCGACATCTTCTACTCGCACCGCCCCGACCCGAACACGCCGCTCGAGGAGACGATGGGCGCGCTCGCCTCGGCGGTGCAGCAGGGCAAGGCGCTGTACGTCGGCGTCTCCTCGTACTCGAGCGAGCAGACCGCCGAAGCGGCGCGGCTGCTCAAGGAGATGGGCGTCCCGGCGCTCATCCACCAGCCCTCGTACTCGATGATCAACCGCTGGACCGAGGACGACCGGCTGCTCGACACCCTGGAGGCGGCCGGCATGGGCTGCATCTCCTTCGTGCCGCTGGCCCAGGGGCTGCTGACGGGCAAGTACCTGAAGGGCATCCCGGAGGGTTCGCGCGCGACGCAGGGCAAGTCGCTCGACCCGAACCTGCTGAGCGACGAGGTGCTGCGCCGGCTGAACGGCCTGAACGACATCGCCCAGCGCCGCGGCCAGTCCCTCGCCCAGCTCGCGCTGACGTGGGTGCTGCGGGACGAGCGGATGACGTCGGCGCTGATCGGCGCGTCGAGCACGCGGCAGCTCGAGGAGAACGTGGCGGCGCTCGCGGCCCCGAAGCTGAGCGCCGAGGAGCTGACCGAAATCGACTCGTTCGCCGTGTCGACGCCCGGGACGAACATCTGGGCCGGCCGCAGCTGATCGCCGGGCCGGGCACGGCCCCGTGAGCGGGGCTTTGTCCGGACAAGTGCGGGACAAGAAAAAACGGGCCGGTCCGTGGGGGGGGGATACGGACCGGCCCGAGGGGGGGGTTTCCACCATAACCCTTCGTAAGTGATGCTGCGTGCATCGGCGCGCCATCACTACGCTCCGCAGTCGCCCGGCGACGCCCGGAGGGTCGTTTCCGGCCGCCTCACAGCGAGCTCACAGCGGGGCTCACGGGCCACGCGGGCCGCACGGGAACGCTCCCAGGTGCGTTTCGCGCCGCGTCCGGGTTCCCTCTCCCGTGTCACACGGCCGGTA
>NZ_WWIA01000040.1 GCF_009870065.1 Streptomyces sp. SID5785
GCGTCGAGGTGGTTGGTGGGCTCGTCGAGGAGCAGCAGGTCGGGCGCCTCGATGAGGAGCTTGCAGAGCGCGACGCGGCGCTTCTCACCACCGGAGAGGTTCGTGACGGGCCAGTCGCCGGGCGGGCAGCCCAGGGCGTCCATGGCCTGCTCCAGCTGACCGTCGAGGTCCCACGCGTTCGCGTGGTCGAGGTCCTCCTGGAGCTTGCCCATCTCCTCCATCAGCTCGTCGCTGTAGTCGGTGGCCATGAGCTCGGCCACCTCGTTGAAGCGCTTGAGCTTGCCCATGATCTCGGCGGCGCCGTCCTGGACGTTCTCCAGGACGGTCTTGGACTCGTCGAGCTCGGGCTCCTGCATGAGGATGCCGACGCTGTAACCGGGCGAGATGAACGCGTCACCGTTCGACGGCTGCTCGAGACCCGCCATGATCTTCAGGACGGTCGACTTGCCGGCGCCGTTCGGACCGACGACACCGATCTTCGCACCCGGGTACATGCTCAGGGTGACGTCGTCGAGGATCACCTTGTCGCCGTGCGCCTTGCGCGCCTTGCGCATGGTGTAGATGAACTCAGCCAAGAGAAACCGTCCGGCAGTCGAAGTGTCGCAGCAAAGGCCCCGCATCAAGCGGCTCCACCGCGTGAGGGCAGATACACCCATCTTGCCGCATGGCCACCGCTGGGCGGAAACCCGTATCTCCCGTCCCGCCTGAACTGCGGGTTCCGGACCCGCGCCCGGTGCCCCGCGCTCTATCGTTCGGCCGTGTCCCCCTCCACCGACCGCCCCCTTCTCTTCCTCGACGTCGACGGGCCCCTGATCCCGTTCGGCTCCCGGTCCGGCGGCCCCGGCGGGCCCGGGAATCCGCTGCTGGGGCGCCTCGATCCGGGCACCGGGGCCCGGCTGCTCGGGCTCGGGTGCCCGGATCGTGTGGGCGACCACGTGGGGCGACGAGGCCAACGAGGTCGTCGGGCCGCGCATCGGCCTGCCGGTGCTGCCCGTGCTCCCGTGGCCCGACGACGACCCTGGTGAGGGGGCGGGGCCCCGGGGCCTGCACTGGAAGACGCGGCCGATCCTCGCCCGGGCGGCCGGGGCCCCGTTCGTCTGGGTCGACGACGAGATCGGGGACGTCGACCGGCAGTGGGTCGCCGCCTCGCACCCGGGCCCGTTCCTGCTGCACCGGCCGGACCCGGCGGCCGGGCTCACCGACGCCGACTTCGAAGCGATCGGCGCCTGGGTGCAGCGCTCCGTGGCGTAGGAGGGCGGTCCGGCCGTGGCGTAGGAGGGCGGTCCCGTCACTGCGGGGGCACGCTCCTCACCAGCCGCAGTCGAGCTCTGTCAGGCCGCCGCCGAGGACCGGGTCCGTGCGGGTGCCGGTGACGGCCAGGGTGCCGTCGTCGCCGGGTCCGCCCCAGCGGAGCGTGTACGTGCCGGACGCGACGGGGCGGTATCCGTCGTCCACCCTCCAGGAGCCGGACGCGCCCACGGCCCAGCCGCTGCGGCCCACCGCGTACACCTCGCCCCCGCCGATCACCAGGAACGACGTCTCGCGGACGACCGCCGTGCAGCCGCCCGGGCCCGGCGGGCCGATGACGTGGTAGCGGGCGTCGCTGAGCACGTCGTCGGCAGCGCCCCAGACCGTGCCGAGCACCGCGGCGAGGATGAGGAGGCGCTGGGTGCGGCGGATCCAGGGGCCGCGGCGCGCTCGGCCGGTGGCCCGGGTGAGGCCGCGGCGGAAGACGAGGGCCGCGGCGAGCAGCACCGCGCTCACCGCCCAGCCGGGGATCACGTGTCCCCGGACCAGCAGCACCAGGCCCGTCCAGCTCGCCGCGGCGGCGAGGGCGAGGGCCCCGGTGCTCGCGACCGTGACGGCGGCGGGCGCCGCGGGAGGCTGTTGCGACAGGGTGCGTGCGGGGCCCGGGTACGTGGTCATGGACCGTACGACCCGCAAGGCGCCCCGGCGGTTGCACGGGGCGCCGGTGCGACGGCCGCCGGTCAGTCGTCCTGCGGCGGCGTCTTCTTGCGGCGGACCAGGAACAGGGCGGCCCCGCCGAGCACGACGAAGGCGATGGCGGCGCCCGCGATCACCGGCGTCGCGTTGGAGCTGCCGGTCTCGGCCAGGTCCTGGCCCGGCGTGCCGGTGCCGGTGCCGCCGACGGACGCGGGGCTCGGCCGCGTCGTGGTCTGCGGGCGCAGCCCGTCGTCGGAGGCGGTGGCGAGGGCGGCCGCGGCCGTGCGGCAGTCGAGGACGCCGCGCAGGCGCTTCTCGTAGCCGTGCGGACCTCTGATCGTGAAGTCGTAGGCCTGGTCCTCCTGGAGCGGGATGGTGACCGTCCGCGTGGACTCGGCGGGGATGGAGTACTCGGTGTCCATCAGGGTGAAGGTGAAGGGCGCGTCGCCCTTGTTCACCGCGGTGACGTCGACGCCGCCCTTCGCACAGTTCTTCCGGGCGGACAGCGCGGGGACGGCGCCCTTGCCGGCCCAGGTCGCGGTCGCGGTCGCGGAGACGGTGGACTCGCTGGACCCGGCGAGGATCTGGGTCTGGCTGCGGGTGTCGGAGGCGAAGGCACGGCCCACCGGCACCGTCGTGGAACCCTGCACGGTGAGCGCGGCGGAACCGGCCGGTGCGTCCTCGGGCACGTCGAAGTAGACCTTGCTGCCGTCGACGGCGGACTCGACCGGCTCGCCCTTCGCGTCGACGACCCGCACCCCGTGGGAGGCGGCCACGGCGGGCGGAGTGACGCTCACGGCGTCCGCGTTCGTCCGCACCGTCACCGGGCCGAGCCGCTCGCCGGGCCGCCCGGACACGGCGGACGGCACGAGGCTCAGCGAGGCCTGCGGTTCGGCGAGGTCACGCGCGCTGTGCTGGAGGTAGTCGGCGAGCTTCTCGGCGGCGGGGCTCTGCGCGTCGACGTCGGCCCCGTCCGAGTACCGCCAGATGGCGACCTGCGTGCCGGCGGCGGCGTCCTGCTCGGTGAGGCGTCCGGCGCCGGCCTTGCGGGCGAGCGCGGCCAGGTCGTTCACCTGCGGGTAGGAGTGCTCGAGGATCCAGCGGATGCGGCCCGCGTCCCGGTTGTGGCTCAGGGAGGTGCCGCTCCAGGGGGTCTCCTGGTACTTGGCGTCCGTCTGGGTCGGGTTGTGGATGTCGATGCAGTACGTCTGGAGGGTGCCGCCGCCGTCGACGGTCATCCGGAACAGGCCCGCGGAGACCTTCTCGTCCCGTCCGGCGTCGTGCAGCACGGCCGTGCCGTAGGTCTCGAGTCCGCCGAGCGTGGCACCGGCGCCGCCGCCCTGCTGGGTGCCGTCGTCGGCCGCCGCGACGGCCGCGCCGGCGCCGGATATGACCCCGGCGGCGAGCAGACCGGTCACCGTGAGCGCGGCGGCCGTCCGGGCGGATCCCCGCCCGCGCCGTGCCGCCCGCGGTGACCCGGTGGACCGTGAGAGCCGCGCGGTCCGCGAGAACACAGAAAACACGTAAACCCCTTCAGGCGGAACGGAACGCCACATGGAGGGTGGTGTCCCGCCGGCTGTTCGCGATCACTTCGACGCCGATCGGAGTCGCCCGGGCGACTCCTGAGGCTCCGTGAACCGTATGAGCCTCTGTGTGGCCCGTGCATGCACCCGTGCCACGCCCGGCATCCTAGGGAGACGATCGATCACGGTCCGCGCAGCGGCCGCCCGGCAACCGATCCGACTCGTAATCGTTATCGCCACCACCGGTCCCGAGCTGGGCTTATCGACAAATCACCGGCACGCAAGCCCCGATAAGCCCTACATCGGGCATCCGGAATTTCGGCTTCATTCCGGGCGGCGGAGTCCCACCGGGCAGCCCTCACCCGACGGGCTCCGGCTCGACCTCGAACGAGGGCTCGTCCGGCGCCTGTTGCCCACCACCGGCGCCGTCCCCCGCACCTCCGGCACCCCCCGCACCGCGGCGGGCGACCGCCCGGCGGAAGGCGGCCGTGCCCCGTGACAGATCGTGCCCGACGGCCGTCGCCTGGATGTCCGCCGACGTCCAGTGCTGCCCGCCCCGCTCCTCGTCCCGCACCTTCAACCGGCCCTGCACGATCACCGGTTCACCGATCGACACCGACCCCTGCACATTGGAGCCGAGCGTGCCCCTGGCCCACACCGTGAAGAAGTTCGTGTGTCCGTCCACCCACGTGTTGCGCACGGCGTCGAAGCGGCGCGGCGTCACCGCGAGCCGGAACCGGGCCACCGGCCCCGTCGGCAGCTCCCGGTACACCGGCGTCGTCGCCACGTTCCCCACGACCGTCAGCAGCGTCTCGTTCATGTCCGCACCCCTCCCGCAGCGGCCCTGCCCGGACCGGCGATCGCGGCCCGAGCCCTTCCCGGACCGCGATCCCCACCCTGCCCCCGTCGGCGCCACCCCCGCTGCGGCCTGTGTCCTACCGGCCGGTTGTGGACAACCCCGTCACCCTCACGTACTGCTCCCGCACCTCGCGGTAGCGCAGCAGCTCCGAGGCGACCGGGTCCAGGACGCGGGCCCGGCCGCACGCCGACGCCGCGTCGCGCAGCCGCCGCTCCGCCTCCTGCCCGTACCGCCGGGCCGGGCCCTTCGCCGCGGCCCGGCAGGCCCATTCGACGCAGGGTCCGCCGACGATCCCGGTGAGCATCATCAGCACGGGCACGCCCAGGTTCGGCGGCACGACCCCGACGATCTGCGCCACCAGCCACAGTCCGCCGAGCAGTTGCAGCAGGGTCATCGCCACCTGCACGAGCACGGCGAACGGCCACCACTTGGGGCGCGGCGGCCGTACCCCGGGCGCGTACGAGGCCCGCTGCCGGCGCGAGCCGCCCTGCGGCGACGCGGCCGACGCGGCGAGTTCGTCGAGCGCCTCCGGCAGCCCCTCGGCGCCGCGCGAGGCGGCGTCCCGCACCGACTGCGCCCAGGTGGCGGGCAGTCCGGTGGCGGCGGCGTCACCGACCTCGCGCGCCGCGTGCTCGACGCGCTGGCGGGCCGTCGTCTCGTCGTCGGCCCGGGACGAGGGGGCCGGGATCGCCGCGGTGAGGGAACGCCGGGCGTCGTACCAGCGCCACAGCCGCAGCCACGGCGTGCCGCACGCCCGGTTGGCGCCGCGCGCCCAGGCGCGTTCGGCGGCCTGTCCGGCGGCGGCGGCGCCGACGGCCTCGGCGAGCCGGTCGGTGAACTCCTCGCGGTCCAGCTCGCTCAGGCCGACCTGCCGGCCCACCGCGTACAGGGGCCGCAGCCGGTCGGCGGTCGCGTCGATGTCGGCGGCGATCCGGCGCTCGGCGGCCCGGCGGCCCGCGGTGAACTGGTCGAGCGCGTCGCGCAGTTCACCGATGCCGTCGCCGGTGAGGGCGGACAGCGGCAGCACGGTCGCGCCCGGTTCGCCGTACTCGCCGAGCGCGATGCCGTCCTCGTCGAGGAGCCGCCGCAGGTCGTCCAGGACCTGCTCGGCGGCCTCGTCGGGGAGCCGGTCGGTCTGGTTGAGCACGACGAACATGACCTCGGCGTGCTGCGCCATCGGCCGCAGGTAACGCTCGTGGAGCATCGCGTCGGCGTACTTCTCGGGGTCGACGACCCAGATCACGGCGTCGACGAGGTCCAGGACGCGGTCGACGGTATGCCGGTGCTCGGGCGCGGCCGAGTCGTGGTCGGGCAGGTCGACGAGGACAAGCCCGTCGAGCGCCCCCGGGGCGCCGCCCTGCTGGATGGGGCGGCGCCGGGACCGGCCGGGGATGCCGAGCCGGTCGAGCAGCGGGGCCGCTCCGTCGGTCCAGCTGCACGCGATGGGCGCGGACGTCGTGGGACGGCGCAGCCCGGTCTCGGAGAGGGACACTCCCGCGAGGGCGTTGAACAGCGTGGACTTGCCGCTGCCGGTCGCCCCGGCCACGGCGACGACGGTGTGCCGGGAGGACAGCCGGCGGCGGGCCGCGGCCTCCTCGAGGACGCGGCCCGCCTGGCTGAGGGTGGCCGCGTCGAGGCGGGCGCGGGACAGGCCGACCAGTTCGCGCAGCGCTTCGAGGCGCCGGTCGAGGGGATCGTCGGCGGCCGTGTCCGGCGCGGCGGCGGGCGCCGGGGTCGTCGTCAGCGCCTCGGCCGGGCGGTCCTCGGCGCGCCGGGCGATCAGCCCGTCGTCCCAGGGCTCGGCCTTCTCGGTCGGATCCGTGACGGTGGTCACCGCCCTCACCTCTCCTTCTGCAGCAGCGACAGGGCCGCGATCAGTTCGGCCTGGGGTTCGGGGCCGACGCCGAGGGCGTCCATCGGGGCGAGCCGGCGCTCGCGTTCGGTGCCGAGCACGCTGTCGACGTACTCGGTGAGCAGCCGCCCGCCCCGGTCCCGCAGACGCAGGGCGCCCTGAGCGCCGATCCGTTCGGCCAGGTGCTCGCCGGCCGCCTTCGCGCGCCGGCCGCCGAGCAGTGCGGTGGCCAGGAGCGCGGCGACGGCCTCGGGGTCGGGCGGGGTCGTGCCGGACAGCTCGCCGAAGGCCCGTACCTGTTCCTCGGCGTACTCCTCCAGGACGCGCCGCCAGCGCCGTACGGCGAGGCCGACGCGGTGTTCGGCGGTCTCGAGGCCCCGTTCGTGGCGAGCCAGTTCGGGTGCGTCGCCGCCGGGCTCGCGACGCCAGGCGGCGTCCACGCGCGCGTCGGCGGCGCCGACGGCGCACAGCAGGAGCGAGCCGAGGCTCTCCACCAGGGCGTCGAGCAGTTCCACCGCCGAGCAGTCCAGCGGGTAGCTGCGCCAGCGCTTGAGCGCGTCCCCGGCGAGCACCGCGCCGTTCTGCAAACGCTCCTTCACGCGCGCGTGCTCGTCGTCGTACACCTCCTCGGCCGCCGTGGTCAGCCGTACCGTCGCGGCGTACTGGAGCGCGACGGCGGAGGCCAGTTCGGGCATCCGGCCGCGCAGCGACTCGAGGACGCCGCGGGCGGTGCGGGCGAGGGCGGCGCCGCGGGCGCCTGGGTCCTGGGCGCGGTGGGCGAGCCAGGCGCGCAGCGGGGCGACGGCGGTGGCCGGCAGGAGCCCGCCGTCGCGCGTCGACTCGGGCAGTTCCGGCACGGTGTAGAGCGGCACCTCGCCCAGGCCCGCCTTGGTGAGCAGCGCGCCGTACTGCTGGGACACCTCGGTGAGCACCTGGTGGGGCACCCGGTCGAGGACCGTGACGAGGCTGGCGTTGTACTCCTTCGCGGTACGGAGCATGCGCCAGGGCACGGCGTCGGCGTACCGGGACGCGGTGGTCACCATGACCCACACGTCGGCGGCGCTGATCAGACGGGCGGCGAGCACCCGGTTCTCGGCGATGAGGGAGTCGACGTCGGGCGCGTCGAGCAGGGCGAGGCCGCGGGGCAGGTTCCCGGCGGTCTCGACCCGCAGGGCGTTCTCGCCGGCCTCCATGAGCGGGACGAGCGCGTCGTCGGCGGAGTCCTCCGCCGCCTCGCCGTCGCCGTCCGCCTGCCGGGGCACCCACACGCGCGTGAGGTCGGGCAGTACGCGCATCCCGGAGAACCAGTGGTGGTCGTCCGGATGGCACACGAGCACCGGGGTACGGGTCGTCGGGCGCAGCACGCCCGCCTCGCTCACGACCCGCCCGACGAGCGAGTTCACGAGGGTCGACTTGCCCGCGCCCGTGGAACCGCCGATCACGGCGAGCATGGGGGCTTCGGGCGCCCGCAGCCGGGGCACCAGGTAGTCGTCGAGCTGTGCGAGCAACTCACCGCGGTTGGCACGCGCGCGTGGAGCCCCCGGCAGGGGGAGCGGGAAGCGCGCGGCGGCGACACGGTCGCGCAGCACGGTGAGAGCGTCGAGCAGCTGAGGCCGTACGTCCAAGGTCACCACATGCGAAGAATGCCCAATTTTGGCGGCTTTCTGAAGCATATGACCCCGTCTGCGCGCCGATAAGTCACGCGATACGACACAGGAGGCTCACAGCGGGAGGCAAGGGACGAGTGGGAGCGCAGGCATAACGAGTGCACAACACCCGAGGCGGGAGACGCCGAAAGCGCTGCGAGATTCGTACCCATCTGCGATTATCAGGTCCGCTTCACCGAACCTCCACATCGAGCCACGGCGAGGAAACGGAGGCGAAGCAACAGGGACAGGGACGGATGACCTCTATCCTTGTCCCCGGCAAGGTCACGGATCTCCCCCACATCCGTCCGTCCGAGCCACCGGCCACACACCGGCCCCCGTAGCTCAGTGGATAGAGCAGGCGCCTTCTAAGCGCTTGGCCGCAGGTTCGAGTCCTGCCGGGGGCGCCACCTTCCGGCCCGCTTCGGTGGGGCTTTTTTGCTGGTCAGAGCCTTTCTTATCGACATGCAGAAGCCCCGACCGCTCCCCCAACGATCGTGGGAGGGCTCCGGGGCTGTCCGGCTCTCACCGGGTTTCTGCGGGTTGCCGTGTCGAATACGTGCCGAAGTTTTCGCGACGGGTCAGCCGTCGTCGTCAGCGCCTCCAGTGTCCGCTGGGTCGGGAAGGTGCCCGCCGCTTCGAGTCGCGTCTTGAGGTGGGCCAGTTGACCTTCGACACATCGGGCGTACGTGGCGAGCAGCACGGGCACGCTGTTGCCCGCCCAGTCGGCCACCTGCGCGGGCGGGATCCCGTCGTTGAGCCACTTGGTCAGGCGAGTGTGGCGAATGTCGTACACGCGCTTCCCGGTGGGCGAGTCGAACACGTGCGGAGCGAGCACCGCGGCGCGCGCAGTGCGCCACGCACGGCGGATGACGGAGCCTGCGAGAACGCCCCCGTTCTCCCCTGGAACAGCAGATCACCCGGCTTGAGTCCTTCATCCTCGATGTGCGTCCGCAGGATGCGCGTCAGGGCGGGATGCCCCGGCACCGTCCGCGTATCCCCTTCGGCACGGCCCTTGAGGTCCCGCTGTTCGTTAATCTCGCCGCTGTCGGTCCACTGCTTGCCGACTTCCGGCGTCGCGGTGTGGATCAGCAACTCGCACCACTGGTCGTCTGCGTCGACGCCCGGAAGGTTCACGTCCCACACGCGCAGCGCCACGGCCTCTTCCGGACGCGGCCCGCAGTAGTAGAGCGTCGCGAAGAACGCGTGCAGCCGCTTGCCGCCACGCGTACGCCGCCGCACCCAGTCGAGGAGTGCCGCCGCCTGCTCGGGGTTGATCAGGGACCGCTTATCGACGGCGTTCGTCGTCTTGGTGCTGACCAGCGTCCTTGCCCTTGGGCAGCGGGTTGGTTCGGAGCAGCCGGCGCCGGACCACGTACTGCATGGTGACGTTGAGGACACGGCGCAGCCGCCGGTGCGGCGGATCTGGTCTTGCCAGCGGTCGAAGCCGGTGGAGCCGGCCACCCGCAGCATGTCGCCGAGGGTGGCCGCGTCCAGCCCCGCCATGGTGGCGGTGTCGGTCATCGAGCACCATCCGCGTTACGAACGGCGAGCCGGTCGAGGGTGTCGGCAGCCTCGTTCGCGACGCTGGCGAGGTCGCAGAGTACGTCGGCGGTGCCGAGGCCGGCGAGGAAGACGACATCCGTGTCACCGCGACCGACACGGAGGCTGATGAAGGGGTCCTTCCAGGAGTGTTCGGTGTCGCCGAAGACGCGGAGCACGGTTTCGGTGTCGTTGGTCAGGTGCGCGGAGGCGGTCTTTGAGTTCATGCCGCCACCTCCAACCGCGAGATGCGAACGCGGCGGGCCTTGACGCACCCAGTGCCGCGGCAGGTGGTGCACGTGACAGTCATGGTGTGCAGGTGCCCGTGGTCGTCGCGGCAGAGGCCGGAGGATACGGCGACGACGGGGAAGCCGTCGCAGTTCGGGCAGACCCGTCCGAGGTAGGGGATGCGGTCGGTCACGATGAGGGTTCCTTCCGGATCAGTTGGTTCGGGCAGGGACGGCGCCGGAGCGGATGAGACTTGGCGGTTGAGGCCGCTCCGGTGCCGGTCAACGGCGGTGCTGTTTGTGCTCGGAGGCGATGAGCGAGCGGACCACCAGGGCGACGATGGCGAGCGCGCCGGCAGTGATGGCGACCTCGAGGAGCATGGAGACCAGCACCGTGCCGACCACGAGCAGGGCAGCGGTGCCGCCACTGACGGCGAGCGCGAGTGCGCCGGGGGTGAGCTGCACGGCCGGGCGTGAGGCCGCGGGAGCGGCGGGCGCCGGGGCGTGACGCTGGCAAGCGCACGGCGTCTGAGCCGAGTTCTGCCTCCGGCGGGGGATCGGCCGGCACCGGG
>NZ_WWIA01000399.1 GCF_009870065.1 Streptomyces sp. SID5785
ACACGGGAGGACCCGCCGGGCCCGCCCGCGGCGCCGGCCCGGCGGGCCCCACGTCCGGCCCGGTCAGCGGCGACGGTCCGATGGTCACGTCGGGCGCCCCGAACCCGCCGGTGCCGGGCGCGCAGACGCCGCCCCGGATGAGCGACGACACCGCCGTCCTGACGCCGCAGAAGCCGGCCCCCGAACCGGGCCCGGGCCAGGGGAACAACGTCTCGGGCGACACCCTCAACAGCGGCATCCCGGTCGTCCCGGCGGCCGGCGGCCCCGGCTCGCCGTTCGCCCCGCCGACCGGCGGCGAGGGTCCGGCCCCGGCGCCGTTCACCCCGCCGAAGCTGCCGGACCCGGTGCCCGCCCAGTCCGCCCCGGCCAAGAAGAAGGGGCGCAACAAGCTGGTGCTGCTCGGCGCCGGAGTCGTCGGCGTGGCCGGCATCGCCTACGGCGCGGGCCTGCTCATGAACCACTCCGACGTCCCCAAGGGCACCACCGTCCTCGGCGTCGACATCGGCGGCGGCACCCGCGACGAGGCCGCCACCAAGCTCGACACCGCCCTCGGCCAGCGCACCGACAAGCCGGTCGAGCTGTCGGTCGGCGGCAGGACCGTCCAGCTGAAGCCGGACCAGGCGGGCCTGTCCCTGGACAGCGCGGCCACGGTCAGCGCCGCCGCGGGCAGCGACTACAACCCGGTCTCCGTGATCGGCTCCCTGTTCGGCGGCGAGCGAGTCGTCGACCCGGTCATGCCCGTCGACCAGGAGAAGCTCGCGGCCGCCCTGGAGCGGGCGGCCGGCGGCGCCACGTCCGGCGAGGGCACGATCAGGTTCGAGCCCGGAAAGGCCGTCGCCGTGTACGGCAAGGAGGGCAAGGGCATCGACGTCGCGCGGTCGACCGGCGCGGTCAGCGAGGCCTACCGCACCCAGGTCGAGACCGGCGCCTCCGCCCCCGTCCAGGTCCCGACGACGAGCCGCAAGCCGACGGTCTCCGACGCCGAGGTCGACCGGAAGATGAAGCAGTTCGCCGAGCCCGCCATGTCGGGCCTCGTCACGATCAAGGCGGGCGGCGCGTCCATCCCGTTCGGCCCCGACAAGTCGCTGCCGAAGATCCTCGGCATGAAGGCGGTCGACGGCAAGCTCGTCGAGACCTACGACCTCGACGCGCTCAAGTCGCTCTACGGCAACACCTTCGACGGTGTCCTGATCACCCGCGGCACCGGCAAGAAGACCCCGGTGACGCCGCAGGACGTCGCGCAGGCCATGGGACGGGCCCTGCTCGGCAAGACCCCGGCCGAGCGCGTCGTGGAGATCGACACCAACCCGTCGTAGGTCCGTCACGGCTCCCGCATGACATCCGTCATGCGGGAGCCGCGACGCGCGACACTGCCGCGCGTCCTCGCCGCTCGGCGAGGATGGCCGTATGACAACAGACGCAGCGGTCGCCTTCTCCGGGGTCACCAAGAAGTACGGCGACGTCACCGCCGTCGACGGCCTCAGCCTGGAACTGCACCCGGGCGAGACGGTCGCCCTGCTCGGCCCCAACGGCGCCGGCAAGTCCACCACCCTCGACCTGCTCCTCGGCCTGCGCCCCGCCGACTCCGGCGACGTCCGGGTCTTCGGCACCAGCCCGCGCGACGCGATCGTGCGCGGCCGGGTCGGCGCGATGCTGCAGAGCGGCGGCCTGATGGACGAGGTGACGGTCCGTGAGCTCGTCCAGCTCGCCTGCTCTCTGCACCCCCGGCCGTACCGGGCCGAGGACGTCCTGACCCGCGCCGGGATCGCGCAGATCGCCGACCGCAAGGTCAACAAGCTCTCCGGGGGCCAGGAGCAGCGCGTCCGCTTCGCCCTCGCCACGGCCGGCGACAGCGACCTGATCGTCCTCGACGAGCCGACGACCGGCATGGACGTCACCGCGCGGCACGCCTTCTGGGCGACCATGCGCGAGCAGGCCGACCAGGGCCGCACCGTCCTGTTCGCCACCCACTACCTCGAAGAGGCCGACGCGATCGCCGACCGCGTCCTCGTGCTGCACCGCGGCCGCCTCCTCGCCGACGGCACCGCCGCCGAGATCAAGGCGAAGGCCGGCGCCCGCAAGGTCTCCTTCGACCTGGACGGCACGATCGACGAGGCGGCCGTGCGCGGGCTGCCCTTCCTGACCTCGGTCGACATCTCGGGCCAGACCGTCCGCATCCAGTCCACCGACGCCGACGCGACCGTGCACGCGCTGTACGGACTCGGCGTCTACCCCCGCAACCTCGAGGTCGCCGGCCTCGGACTCGAGCAGGCGTTCGTGGCGATCACGTCGGCCGAGGAAGCCGCCGAGGAGGCGAACGCAGCATGAACAGCCTGATCAAGCTCGAGATCACGCGCGCCCTGCGCAACAAGAAGTTCCTGTTCTTCTCGGTGATCTACCCCTCGGTCCTGTTCCTGCTGATCGCGGGCCAGTCCGACACGTCGGCCATGGTCGACGGCACGGGTCTGAACCTGGCCGCGTTCATGATGGTGGCCATGGCCTCCTTCGGCGCTCTCACCGCGGTCCTCATGGGCAACAGCGAGCGCATCGCCAAGGAGCGGGAGAGCGGCTGGGTCCGGCAGCTGAGGCTCACCCCGCTGCCCGGCCGCGGCTACGTGTTCGCCAAGACGGCGAGCGCCGCCGTGGTCTCCCTGCCGTCGATCGTCGTCGTCTTCGTCGTCGCCGCGCTCTTCAAGGACGTCCGCTACGACGCGTGGCAGTGGCTCGCGCTCACCGTCGCGATCTGGGCGGGCAGCCTCTGCTTCGCCGCGCTCGGCGTCGCCATCGGGTACCTCGCCTCCGGCGACGCGGTCCGCCCGATCACGATGATCGTCTACTTCGGCCTGTCGATCCTGGGCGGTCTGTGGATGCCGGCGACGACGTTCCCCGACTGGCTGCAGAACATCAGCAAGTGGATGCCGACCCACGCCTACGCGGGCATCGGCCAGGCCATCGAGCTGGGCGACGCACCGCACGCCAAGGACCTCGCGCTGATGGTCGTCTACTTCCTGCTCTTCGCCGGCGGTGCGGCCTGGATGTACCGGAAGGACACGTTGAAGGCGTGAGTACGCACACGGACGGGGAGCACCGGACGCCGAGGATCGGCCAGCCGCCGGAGACCCGGCGCGAGCTCTACGTGAAGATCCTCTGGATCGCCATGTGGCTGGCCTTCCTCGGCGGCCCCGCCGCCGATCTGCTGCAGGGCAACCACACGCGCGTGGGAACCGTGTTCGGCTGGGCCGGGCTCGTGGTGTTCGCCCTCACCTACGTGGGGCTCGTCGTGCGGCAGACCGGACGGCCCCTGGCCCGGCACGTGGTCCACGGCTCGCTGGCGGCCCTGCCGGTGTTCGCCGTCGTCCTGTCCGTCACCATGGGCGAGGAGTGGCTGGTCCTGTTCGTGTACGTCTCGGTGGCGTGCGGGGCGGTCCTCCCGCTGCGCTGGACCCGCCCGGCGATCCTCGCCACGACGGGCGCCCTGATCGTCGTCGGCCTGACGATCGACCGCAGCCCCGAGTACTGGCTCCTCGTGCCCACCCTGCTCGGCGGCTTCTCGATGATCGGCGTACGGGAACTGGTCCGGACCTCGCGGGAACTGCGCGAGGCCCGTGCCCGGGTCGCCCAGCTCGCCGCCAACGAGGAACGGCTGCGGCTCGCCCGCGACCTGCACGACCTGCTGGGCCACTCGCTGTCCCTCATCACGCTCAAGAGCGAACTCGCGGGCCGGATGCTGCCCGACCACCCCGGCAAGGCGGCCGACCAGGTCGCCGACATCGAGAAGGTCAGCCGGCAGGCCCTGGTCGACGTCCGCGAGGCCGTCACCGGCTACCGGCGGCCCCGGCTCGGCGCGGAACTCGCGGGCGCCCAGGCCGCTCTGGCCGCCGCGGGCATCGGCGCCGAGATCCCGCCGCAGGTCCCCGAGCTGCCCGAGACCCAGGAGGCGGCGCTCGCCTGGACGCTGCGCGAGGCCGTCACCAACGTCGTCCGGCACAGCGGTGCCCGGCGCTGCCTCGTCTCCCTCGTGCGGCGCGAGACCCTCGCGGGGCCCGTCGTCGAGCTGACCGTCGAGGACGACGGCGCGGGCCCCACCGGCGCGCCGCCCGGCAACGGCCTGGCCGGGCTCGCCGAGCGCGTCGCCGCGGTCGGCGGCACCCTCGACACGGGTCCGGCCCCGGGGCGCGGGTTCCTGCTGGTGGCCCGGGTCCCCGCGGGCTCCGTAGGATCCGCCGCATGACGACCCAGAACGAGCCGGCGATCAGAGTGCTGCTCGCCGAGGACCAGTCGATGGTGCGCGAGGCGCTCGCGGCGCTGCTCGGCCTCGAACCGGACATGGAGGTCGTCGCCCAGGTCGCCCGCGGTGACGAGGTCCTGGCGGCGGCCCGCGCCCACGCCGTGGACGTCGCGCTGCTCGACATCGAGATGCCCGGGTGCACCGGGATCGAGGCCGCCGCAGCGCTGCGCGCCGCGCTGCCGGACCTCAAGGTGGTCGTCCTCACCACGTTCGGGCGCCCCGGCTACCTGCGCAGTGCCATGGAGGCCGGGGCGCACGCGTTCCTGGTCAAGGACGCCCCGGCGGCGCAGCTCGCCGAGGCCGTCCGCACGGTCCTGCGCGGTGAGCGTGTCATCGACCCGGTGCTGGCCGCGGCCGCCCTCGCGGAGGGCGCCAACCCGCTGACGGACCGCGAGCGCGAGATCCTGCGCGAGGCCGCCGACGGACGGACCAACGCGGAGCTCGCGGGCGCCCTGCACCTCTCCCAGGGCACGGTCCGCAACTACCTGTCGACCGCCATCCAGAAGCTCGCGGTGCGCAACAGGGCGGAGGCGGTGCGCGTGGCGCGGGAGAAGGGCTGGCTCTAGGGGGAAGGGCTCGCCGTAGGGGGTGCCCACGATCCGCGTGGGCTGCTCAGTTCAGCATCGCGCGGGCCGCCCGCGCCTGCCCCCGCACCAGCTCGGCGGCCGCGTCGTCGACCTCTCCGAGCACCTCCGCGTAGGCGTCCAGCTCGGCGGCCCCGGCGACGAACTCCCCGCGCCGCACCAGCAGTTGCGCCCGCTCGTACCGCAGCCGCGCCGGGTGCGCGGGCAGCAGCAGCGACAGTTCGACCGCCCACATCGACACGTCCGACCGCTCGGGCCGCGCCTGGGCCCACGTCCGCACGTTGTTCAGGATCCGCAGCACGATCTCCAGCGGATCCGCCGGCCGCAGCATCGAGCGCTCCAGCGGCGCCCCCGTCGCCCCGACCACGAGCAGCTCCGCGTCGGGCCCGGTCAGCACCCGCCCCGCCCCGAACGGATCGGCGAGCACCTGCTCCTCCGGGTCCCCGAACCCGACCACGAAGTGCCCGGGCAGCGCGACCCCGTAGACGGGCGCCCCGGCCCGCCGCGCCACCTCCAGCCACACCACGGACAGCAGGATCGGCAGCCCTCGGCGGCGCCGCAGCACCTCGTGCAGCAGCGAGGACTCCAGCCGCTGGTAGTCGCCGGGCACGCCGTGGAACCCGAGCCGGGCGCCGAGCAGTTCGCCGAGCGCGAGCGCCCAGGACCGCGGCCCGCCCGGCCGGAACGGCAACTGGCCGGCCAGCTCGTCCAGTTCGATCTGCGCCGCGTCCATCCCGGCCTCGTCGAGAGCGGGATCCGCCTCCGCGGCCAGCAGCAGGCACAGCTGCACGAGGTCGGGCCGCTCGGCCCGGGCCTCCGCGGCGAACAGGCGGCGCAGATCGGTGGTCATCAGCTGTCCCGGTCGGGTGCGCGGTAGTGGTGGTAGGCGTGGTGGGTGCGGAAGCCGAGCCCGTCGTAGAGCACCCGGGCGCCCTCGTTGTCTGCCTCGACCTGCAGCCAGGCCGCGGAGGCCCCCTCGTCGAGCGCCTGCCGGGCGAGCGCGGCCATCACGAGCGTCGCGAGGCCCTGCCTGCGCCGCTCCGGGGCGACCTCGACCGCGGCGAACCCGGCCCACCGACCGTCGACGACGCACCGCCCGATCGCGGCCGGCACCCCGCTCGCGTCCGGCACGGTCGCGAACCACACCGAGGGGCCGGAGCCGAGCACCTTGAGCGCGACCTCGTCGGCGCCCTTGCGCTGGTAGCGGGCGAGCCAGCTCTCGTGCGGCGTGCGCGTCAGCCCGACCCGGCCGCCGGGGTCCACGGCGTCGCCGATCGGCGCGAGCGCCGCGACGCGCAGCTCCGCGCTGACCTCCCGCTCCCAGCCGCGCGCCTCCAGTGCGGCGCAGAGCGCCTCCTGGGTGCCGGGCGCGCCGGTGGCCGTCTGCGCGTACGCGGGCAGGCCGCGGGCCGCGTACCAGTCCCGTACGCGCGCGAGAGCGGCGTCGAGGGGGAGGCCCGGATCGCCCACGGGCAGGACGGAATTGGCCCGTCGCGTGAAGCCCGACCGCCGACCGGCCGCCGCCTCGCCACGACGCGCCGCGGGCGGACCCTCCTGGTACGCGGCCCGCAGCTCCCACTCGCCGAGCTGCTCGCTCTCCAGGGGGCGCCACGCGCGCGAGGAGACCCGCGCGAGCTCCGGGTACGTCGCGGACGGGCCGCGCCTGCGGGCCGGTCCGTCCGGCACGACCTTGCCCGCGACCAGCGTCGACTCCTCGATCCGCACGACCTCCCCACCCCTCCGTGTGATGTACAGCACACCATCGTCCCACGATGTGAGAACCCCGACGGTGTCCGTGAACTTCCGACCCGCGGGGCCGTCCTCGACCACCCGTCGTACGGAAACACGTTTTCCCACGTCAGACGGGTTCAAGCGGACCTCGAGCCGTCCGCCCGCAGTGAATTCCACAGCTCGGTCCACCCCTCCTGTTCGGATCATGCCCGGGAACGGAGATACTAGGGGCGGGCATCGACGACGCCGCGCTCCCGCGCGCCAGGCGGCGGAGCCTGTGGAGGCCCGCCAGCGCCCTATCGAGGAGGAACGACAGCGTGACCTACGTCATCGCGCAGCCTTGTGTCGACGTCAAGGACAAGGCGTGCATCGAGGAGTGCCCGGTCGACTGCATCTACGAGGGCTCCCGGTCCTTGTACATCCACCCGGACGAATGCGTCGACTGTGGTGCCTGTGAGCCGGTCTGTCCGGTCGAGGCGATCTTCTACGAGGACGACACTCCTGAGGAGTGGAAGGACTACTACAAGGCGAACGTCGAGTTCTTCGACGAGCTCGGCTCGCCCGGTGGTGCCTCGAAGATGGGCCTGATCGAGAAGGACCACCCGTTCATCGCCGCGCTGCCGCCGCAGAACGGCTGACGTCGGTCAGCGGTACGCATGTGCACGGCCCCGGTCCCGTACGGCTTCGTCCGCCGTACGGGACCGGGCTGTTTTCCGAACCAGTACTGAGTCCGCCCTGAGAGAGAAAAGAGCCGCCCGGTGTCCGCAGTCTCCGACCGCCTCCCCACGTTTCCCTGGGACAAGCTGGAGCCGTACAAGAAGACGGCCGCGGCGCACCCCGGCGGCATCGTCGACCTCTCCGTCGGCACGCCCGTGGACCCGGTGCCCGACCTGATCCAGAAGGCCCTGGCGGCCGCCGCGGACTCCCCGGGA
>NZ_WWIA01000400.1 GCF_009870065.1 Streptomyces sp. SID5785
AAGTCCTCCGACGCCCCGAAGCGCAGCCGGCCGCGCAGCCGCGTACCGGTGAAGAAGGACGTGGCCTGTTCGTGCACCTCCAGGATCCGGCGCGCGAACCCGAGCATCGCCTCCCCGTCCTCCGTGAGGTCCACGGAGTGCGTGTCCCGCGTGAACAGGGTGCGGCCCGTCGCGTCCTCCAGGCGGCGCACGTGCTGGCTCACCGTCGACTGCCGCAGCCCGAGCCGCCGCGCCGCCTGCGTGAAGCTCAGCGTCTGCGCGACGGCCAGAAACGTCCTCAGCTGCCCCGGGTCGTACATGCCGTCACCCTATCCACGCCCATCGCGGAACGCGATCACAGTCAGAACGGTATGCAGGATTCCCGATCACAGGACGGAGGTGGACGATGGAGAGGGCACGACCTGAACCGAGAGCAAGGAACCGATGAAACGCCTGACCTGGCCCTCCTGGATGCCGATCGACCCGTACATCCTGGCGTTGATCGCGACGGTCGGCGTCGCCGCGCTCCTGCCCGCCCGGGGCGGCGCGGCCGAGGTGGCCTCCGGCGCCTCCACCGCGGCCGTCGCCTTTCTCTTCTTCCTGTACGGGGCACGGCTCTCCACCCGCGAGGCCCTCGACGGGCTGCGCCACTGGCGCCTCCACGTCACCGTCCTCGCCTGCACCTTCGTGCTCTTCCCGCTGCTGGGTCTCGCCGCGCGCGGTCTCGTCCCCGCGCTGCTGCCGCAGAACCTCTACGAGGGCCTCCTCTTCCTGACCCTCGTCCCCTCCACCATCCAGTCCTCGATCGCCTTCACCTCGATCGCCCGGGGCAACGTCCCGGCGGCGATCTGTGCGGGCTCCTTCTCCTCGCTCGCGGGCATCGTGCTGACCCCGCTGCTCGCCGCGGCGCTGCTCGGCAACAGCGGTGGCGGCTTCTCGGCGGACTCCGTCGTCAAGATCGTGCTCCAGCTGCTTGTGCCGTTCCTGGCGGGGCAGCTGCTGCGCCGCTGGGTCGGCGCCTTCCTCACCCGCCACAAGAAGGTCCTTGGCTACGTCGACCGCGGCTCGATCCTGCTCGTCGTCTACACCGCTTTCAGCCAGGGCATGGTGCAGGGCATCTGGCACCAGGTCAGCGCGGTGCGGCTGGCCGGTCTCCTGGCGGTCGAGGCGGTCCTGCTCGCAGTGATGCTGGTGGTCACCTGGTTCGGTGCGAAGGCGCTCGGCTTCGGCCGCGCGGACCGGATCGCCATCCAGTTCGCCGGCTCCAAGAAGTCGCTCGCCTCCGGACTGCCCATGGCCAGCGTCCTGTTCGGGGCGCACGCCTCGCTGGCCGTACTGCCCCTGATGCTCTTCCACCAGATGCAGCTCATGGTCTGCGCGGTGATCGCCAAGCGTCGCTCCCGGGACCCCGAGCAACGCGCCGGTGCCGAGGACTCCGCGCTCACGGCGCGGGACCGAGCCGCACCGACACGAACCGCGGCCGGTAGCGCGCCACGTTCCGGTTGAGCGCGTCCTGCCCCGCGCCCGGCGCCGCGTCGAGCCGGTTCACGTCGTAGCTGAGCACGAGCCGGCCCTCGGCGCCGAGGGCCGGATGGGCCTGCGGGTTGTACGCGGCCACGGACGCGTCCGGCAGGGACGCCGTGAACCCCTTCGCCGGGCCGTGCCAGGGGCCCACGGGCGAGCAGGACCAGTACGACGTGAAGGCGCTCAGTCCCGCGGGCCCGGCCGCCGTCGTGAACAGCACGTACGTCCCCGCGTCCCGGACCACCGTGAACGCGCTGCCCACCCCGCGCCGCCGCCCGTCCCCGAGCACCGGCGCGGGCCGCGCCCCGGACCGCCACCGCGCGCCGTCCCAGTACTCCCAGGCCCGCACGTCCCCGAGCCGCCCGCGCGGAGCCCGTGCCGCGTAGGCCCGGTGCGCGGGGGCCTGCCCGTCGTCCGCGCCGAACACGTACGTCCAGCGGCCCGCGTCCACGGCCGCCGTGCCGAACAGCACCCGCCGCGCCGGGTCCGGCACCTGCCGCTGGTCCAGCACCTGGGTGACGCCCTCGAGCCGCAGGTCCGGCAGGGAGAGCGTGGCCACCTCCGTCGCGGCCGGAACGCCGTACACGTACGGTCCGCCGCTCCGCGCCCGCGTCCACAGCAGGACCCGGACGACCTGCTCGCGCGCCCCCGCGGTCCGTGGCTCCACGCGGGCGGCCACCGGCCAGCGCCACTCCCCGACCCCGGTGTCGGGGAACAGGGGAGCGGCGACGGTCCGCCCGAGCCGGCCCGAGCGGTCCGTGACGACGGCCGAGTTGCGCACGAACGGCGCGCCCGCGTCCCGCCAGGCGTGCGGCTCGCCCGCGAGGTTGGGCGGCCCGTGCACCGCCCCGAGGAAGGTGTCGGAGAACAGCCACAGCACGCGGCCGTCCGGCAGCCGCACCGAGTGCGTGCCGTCGCCGCCGGACCAGTCGTCGGTGCGCGCGGCGTCGTCGCCGTACCGTGCCAGGTCCTGCGTCAGCGCGGGTTCGTCCCGCCAGGAGGACACCTGCCGTCCCCGGCAGGCGCCCGCGCCGCCGTCCGGGCCGCCGTCCGAGCGCCCGAGCAGCACGGCGAGCCCACCGGCCACGAGGGCCACGGCGAGCATCACCGTGCCCGTCCGCCTCGCCCCCGGCCGGCCCGTCACACGACCGCACGCTAGTGCGTCCCCCGCCGGCTAAGGAACCAGGACGACCTTGCCCCGGTTCGCCCGCGCCTCGATCACCGCGTGGGCGTGCGCGGCGTCCTCCAGTGCGAACTCGCCGTGCACCACCGGCTCCAGACGGCCCGTCAGGTACAGGTCCCAGAGCTCGTCGCGCCATGCCCGGTACGTCGCCGGCTCCTCGCGCGCGACCCGCGCCATCTGGAACCCCACCACCGCCCGCGACCCCACCAGCAGGTCGTAGGCGTCGATCGTGCCGCCGCCCGAGCTGTACGCGACGAGCCGTCCGCCCGGGGCCAGCGCGCCGACGGCGGGCTTCAGGAGCTCCCCGCCGACCGCGTCGAGCACGTAGTCCACCGGCTCGCCCCAGGACGGCGCCCCGTACGGGACCACCGCGTCCGCACCGAGCCCGCGCAGGAAGTCCCCCTTCGCGGGGTCCGACACCGCGGCCGTGACCCGCGACGCCCCCTGGATCCGCGCCAGTTGGACCGCCAGGTGCCCGACCCCGCTCGCCGCGCCCGTCACCAGGGCGCTCTCGCCCGCGGCGGGCCGCGCCGCGCGCAGCGCCCCGAGGGCCACGAGACCGCTGCGCACCAGCGCCACCGCGGTGACGGCGCTCGCCTGCCGGGGCACGGGCGAGGCCATCGACGTGTGCAGCAGGGCGAACTCCGCGTACCCGTGCCCGAACACGAGCCCGGTGACCCGGTCGCCGGGCCGGTACCCGGTGACGTCCGGGCCGGTCGCGGTCACCTCGCCCGCGACCTCGCCGCCCAGCGGGACGGGTGCGCGGCCGCGCTCGCGGACCTTGCGGACGACGGGCAGGGTCACGCCGGCCGCCTCCGTGCGCACGAGGAGCTCGCCGGGGCCGGGCTCGGGGACCGGGACGTCCTCCAGGAACAGGACCTCGGGGCCGCCGCTGTGTTCGTACCGGACCCGGCGCATGCGCCTCACCGCCTCGGAAGGGATTCATTGGGAGTCCCAACGATAGACTTGTTTCGTTGGGGAGTCCAATGGTTTCCCGGTAGGCTGGCCCGCATGACCGCCGCGTCCACGCCGCCCACCGCCCCCAGCACCGTCCGCGACCTGCCCAGCTGGCTGCTCGGCCGGGCCGCGGCGCGCGGCCGGGCCCTCGTCGCCGACGCGCTCGCCGAGCACGGTCTGAAGATGTGGCACCACGTCGTCCTCAGCGCCGTCACGGACCGCCAGCCCGTCGCCCAGGCCGATCTCGTGCGCAGCGTGCAGCTGGACCCGAAGGACATGGTGGGCGTCCTGAACGACCTCCAGGCCGCGGGGCTCGTCGAGCGTGCGCCCGACCCCCGGGACCGCCGCAAGAACGC
Organism: Streptomyces sp. SID5785; assembly: GCF_009870065.1. Lineage (GTDB taxonomy): Bacteria > Actinomycetota > Actinomycetes > Streptomycetales > Streptomycetaceae > Streptomyces. Next base: position 4,000 of record NZ_WWIA01000400.1, read on the forward strand.
GGTCACCGCCACCGCCGCCGGGACCGCGCTCGTCGCCACCTGCGCCCGCGCGGCCCGCGCCGCCAACGACGAACTGCTCGCACCGCTCGGCCCGGCCGAGCGGGAGGCCTTCGTGGACATGCTGCGGCGCGTCGTCGCACCGCCGCCGTCGGCGTAGGAACCCGGCCGGCGCAGGGGGCGCTCCCCGCCGGTCCGGGTCCCCGCCGCCGTGCAGCGGGGACACCGGGGTCAGTGAGCGGCCGCGGCCCGCAGAGCGACCCGGTGTTCGCCCGCGTACACGTTCATGGAGGATCCCCGCAGGAAGCCGATCAGCGTCAGGCCCGACTCGGCGGCCAGGTCGACGGCGAGGGAGGAGGGCGCGGAGACCGCGGCGAGCACCGGGATCCCGGCCATGACGGCCTTCTGCGCCAGCTCGAAGGAGGCCCGGCCGGAGACCATGAGGACCGAGCGGGACAGCGGCAGGCCGCCGCCCTGGAGGGCCCGTCCGACCAGCTTGTCGACCGCGTTGTGCCGGCCGACGTCCTCCCTTATGTCGAGCAGGTCGCCCTCCTCGTCGAACAGGGCCGCGGCGTGCAGACCCCCGGTCCGGTCGAACACCCGCTGGCGGTCGCGCAGCCGGTCGGGGAGCGACGCGAGCAGCTCGGGCTCGAGCCGGACCGGGGGAGCGTCGGCGATCGGGAACCGGGCCGTCGTGCGCACCGCGTCGAGGCTCGCCTTGCCGCACAGCCCGCACGAGGACGTCGTGTAGACGTTCCGCTCCAGCGTGATGTCCGGCAGCTCGACGCCGGGGGCGGTCCGCACGTCCACCACGTTGTACGTGTTGGAGCCTCGCCCGGAGCCCGAAGGGCCCGGGGGGACCTCCTGCGTCGCGCCGGCGCAGTACACGATGTTCTGGAGGTCGGAGGCCGAGCCGAGGACGCCCTCGCTCACCAGGAAGCCCGCCGCGAGCGCGAAGTCGTCGCCCGGGGTGCGCATCGTGATGGCGAGCGGCCTGCCGTTCAGCCGGATCTCGAGGGGTTCCTCGGCGACCAGGGTGTCCGGCCGGGACGACACACGGCCGTCCCTGACCCGGATCACCTTGCGCCGTTCCGTGACTCGTCCCATGTCCTGATCAGTCCCGGTTCTGTACGTGCTGGTAGCCGAAGCGGCCCTTGATGCAGAGATTGCCGTGGGTCACCGGGTTGTCGTGCGGCGAGGTGACCTTGACGACCTCATTGTCCTGCACGTGGAGCGTGAGGTTGCAGCCGACGCCGCAGTACGCGCACACGGTCGTCGTCTCGGTCTGCGCGGCCTCGTTCCAGGTGCCCGCGGCCCGCATGTCGAACTCGGACTTGAAGGACAGCGCCCCGGTCGGACACACCTCCACGCAGTTGCCGCAGTACACGCACGCCGAGTCCGTCAGCGGTGCGTCGTGCTCGACGGCGATCCGCGCGTCGAAACCGCGGCCCGCGACCGAGATCGCGAACGAGTTCTGCCACTGGTCCCCGCACGCGTCCACGCACTTGTAGCAGAGGATGCACTTGTCGTAGTCGCGCACGTACAGGTCGTTGTCGACCCGCGGCTCCTCGCCGAGCCGCTGCGCGTCCGGTCCGAAGCGGTCCGGCTTCGCGTCGTACTCCGCGATCCACTCCTCGATCCGCGGCGTCGTCGACAGGTCGACCGACGACGCGAGCAGCTCGATGACGACCTTGCGGCTGTGCCGGGCCCGCTCGGTGTTCGTGCGGACCTCCATGCCCGGCTCGGCGCGACGTGAGCAGGCGGGCACCAGCGTGCGGGAGCCCGTCACCTCCACGACGCACACCCGGCAGGCGTTCTTCGGGGTGAGCGTGTCGCCCTGGCACAGCGTCGGGACGTCCTTGCCCGCGGCCCGGCACGCGTCCAGGATCGTGGACCCCTCGGGGGCCCGGACCGGCTCCCCGTCGATCGTGAACTCGAGCAGCCGCCGGGGGATCCCCAGCTCGACAGCGGTCATGACGCGTACGCCCCCAGACGGTCGATCGCGGACTCTATGGCGTTCCACGCGGTCTGGCCCAGACCGCAGATCGAGGCGTCACGCATCGTGCGCCCCACCTCGCGCAGCAGCGCCACGTCGTCGTCGGCCGCGATCCCCTCGCGGGCCGCGATCCGCTCCAGCGCCTCCTGCTGCCGCACCGTCCCGACCCGGCACGGCACGCACTGCCCGCACGACTCCTCGCGGAAGAACTGCGCGATGCGCAGCAGGACGCGGGACAGCGGCAGCGTGTCGTCGAAGGCCATCACGACACCCGAGCCGAGCGTCGTGCCGGCCTCGCGCGTCCCCTCGAACGTGAGCGGGATGTCCAGCTCGTCGGGGCGCACGAAGCCGCCCGCCGCGCCGCCGAGCAGGATCGCCCGCAGCGGGTTCGGGGTCCCGGCGAGGGCGAGCAGCTCGCCGAGCGAGGCACCGAAGGGGAGTTCGTAGACGCCGGGGCGGTCGACGGCGCCGGACACGCAGAAGAGCTTGGGCCCGGTCGAGCCCTCGGTGCCGATCGCCGCGTAGGCCGGGGCGCCCAGGGTGAGGATCGGCAGGACGTTGACGAGCGTCTCGACGTTGTTCGCCGCGGTCGGCTTCCCGAACAGGCCCTTCTCCACGGGGAACGGCGGCTTGGAGCGCGGCTCCCCGCGATAGCCCTCGATGGACTGGAAGAGGGCCGTCTCCTCGCCGCAGATGTACGCGCCCGCCCCGCGCCGGATCTCGATGTCGAAGGAGAACCGCTGGCCGAGGATGTCCTCGCCCAACAGGCCGCGCGCACGGGCCTGTTCGATGGCGTGGCTCATCCGGGCGAGGGCGGTGGGGTACTCGCCGCGCAGGTAGAGGTAGCCGTGGTGGGCGCCGGTGGCGTACGCCGCGATCGTCATCGACTCGACGAGCGCGTACGGGTCGCCCTCCATCACCACGCGGTCCTTGAAGGTGCCGGGCTCCGACTCGTCGGCGTTGCACACGAGATAGTGCGGCCCGTCGGGCTGCGCGGCGGTCGCCTGCCACTTGCGCCCGGTGGGGAACGCGGCCCCGCCCCGCCCCACGAGCCCCGCGTCGGTCACCTCCCGGATGACCCCGGCAGGCCCGAGCGCGAAGGCCCGCCGCAGGGCCGCGTATCCGCCGTGGGCGCGGTAGTCGTCGAGGGAGGTGGGGTCCACGGTGCCGATGCGGCGCAGCAGGACGAGCTCGGGCGAGCCGAGTTGGGGAACGGCCCGCCCGGCATCCGTCGCACCCGACAGCGGATCCGCACCCTCAAGCCCCTCCGGCGATTGAGGAGCGGGGTCCGGGGCACAGCGCCGGAACGGTGCCAGAGGCGTGGCCGACGCCGACGCCCCGGCCCGCACGAGAAGCGCCGCCGGCGCCCGCTCGCACATCCCGAGACAGGGCGACTCCTCCACATGCACCCCGGGAACGTCCGGCAGACCGCCGACGGCCCCCGCACAGGCCAGGTCCGTGCAGACGTGCAGCACCGTGGAGGGACGCGGCCGCACCGAGAACATGGAGTAGAACGTGGCCACCCCGTACGCCTCCGCGGGAGGCACCGTGAGCCGCCGGCACAGGTAGTCCAGCGCGCCCTCGCTGATCCAGCCCACCCGGTCGTTGACCGCGTGCAGCCCCGGCAACAGCAGATCCCGCCGCTCCCGCGCGGCCCGGCCGCCCCGCGCCCACCGCAGATCCGCGTCGGAGCGGTCGTCCGCCCCCTCCCACGCGGACTCCGGCGGCCCGAGCAGCGCGTCGACCGCCGCCCGTTCCTCGTCCGTCGGTTTGCTGTCACCGAAGCGCAGATCCACGGTTGTCTCAGCCCCTCACCGTCAGCTTCTCGGCCTGCTCGGCCTGCTCGGTCTGCTCAGCCCTGTCGAGCTTCTCGATCCGGATGGCCGACGCCTTGAACTCCGCCGTCCCGGCGATCGGGCAGTTCGCCTCGATCGTCAGGGCGTTGGTGTCCACCTCGTCGGGGAAGTGCATGGTCATGAAGGCGAGCCCCGGGCGCAGCCCGGGATCGACCCACACGGGCGCCGTCACCGCCCCGCGCCGCGAGGAGACGCGTACCTCCTCGCCGACCACGACCCCGTACCGCTCGGCGTCCTCCGGGCACAGCTCCACGTACTCGCCGCGCCGCAGCGGGGACGCGAACCCGCTGCTCTGCACCCCGGTGTTGTACGAGTCGAGGCGGCGGCCCGTGGTGAGCCGGATCGGGAACGCCTCGTCGGTGAGGTCCACCGGCGGGTCGTGCTCCACGAGCCCGAACGGCGCGAGCCGTCCGCGGCGGCCCGGATCGCTCTCCCACAGCCGTCCGTGCAGGTACGGCGACGGCAGTTCGTCCGTGTCGGGGCACGGCCACTGGAGCCCCTGGTGCTCGGCGAGCCGGTCGTAGGTCATCCCGAAGTGGTCGGGGGAGAGCGACCGCAGTTCGTTCCAGACGGTCTCGGCGTCCGGGTACTTCCAGTCGTGACCGAGCCGGGAGGCGACCGCGCAGATGATGTCGATGTCCTCACGCGCCTCGCCGGGCGGCGCGAGTGCGGCCCGCACCCGCTGCACCCGCCGCTCACTGCTGGTGGTGGTGCCGTCGGTCTCCGCCCAGGAGGCGGTCGCGGGCAGCACCACGTCGGCGAGTTCGGCGGTCTTCGTCAGGAAGATGTCCTGGACGACGAGGTGGTCGAGCGCGGACAGCCGGCGGATCGCCTGCTCGCTGTCCGCCTCGGACTGCGCCGGGTTCTCGCCGACGCAGTACACGGCGTGCAGGGTGCCCTCCTCCATGGCCTCGAACATGTCCGTGAGCGTCATGCCGTAGCGCGAGGGGATGACCGCGTCCCAGGCCCGCTCGAACTTGAGCCGCAGCCCGTCGTCGAGGAGGTCCTGGAAGCCGGGCAGCCGGTTCGGGATGGCGCCCATGTCCCCGCCGCCCTGCACGTTGTTCTGCCCGCGCAGCGGCTGCACGCCCGCGCCGTAGCGGCCGACGTGCCCGGTGAGCAGCGACAGGTTGATCAGGGCGCGGACGTTGTCGGTGCCGTTGTGGTGCTCGGTGATGCCCAGCGTCCAGCACAGCTGGGCGCGTTCGGCGGTGGCGTACGCGTGCGCGAGCTGCCTGATCGCCGCGGCCGGGACGCCCGTGACCTTCTCCGCCAGGGACAGCGTCCAGGGTTCGACGAGTGCCCTGAACTCCTCGAAGCCGGTCGTCGCGCGCTCCACGAACGCCTTGTTGTACAGATCGGCCGCGATGATCTCGCGGGCCACGGCGTGCGCGAGCGGGATGTCGGTGCCGACGTTCAGCCCGAGCCAGCTCTCGGCCCACTCGGCGGTCGACGTGCGGCGCGGGTCGACGGCGTACAGCCGCGCGCCGTTGCGTATCCCCTTCAGGACGTGCTGGAAGAAGATCGGGTGCGCGAAGCGGGCGTTGGACCCCCACATGAGGATCAGGTCGGTCTGCTCGACCTCCTCGTACGAGGAGGTGCCGCCGCCCGATCCGAACACCGCGGACAGTCCGGCCACGCTCGGGGCGTGGCAGGTCCGGTTGCAGGAGTCGACGTTGTTGGTGCCCATGACCACGCGCGTGAACTTCTGGGCCACGAAGTTCATCTCGTTCGTGGCACGCGAGCAGGACAGCATCGCGAAGGCGTCCGGGCCGTGGTCGGTCCGGGCCGCGGCGAAGCCGGCCGCCGCCGCGTCCAGCGCCTCGTCCCACGTGGCCGTGCGCAGGGGCGAGGTGCGGTCGCCGGGGGTCTCGCGCACCAGGGGAGTGGTGAGCCGGGTGTAGGTCTTCAGGGTGCGGTCGCGCCGCTTCTGCTTCATGCGGCGTCCCTCCTCATGCCGTGGGCGAGCAGGTCCGAGAGGGCGTGCACGGTGCGCAGGGTCGGCACGTCGACGCCCGTGATGTCCGCCAGCTCCACCACCGCGGCGAGCAGCACGTCCAGCTCCAGCGGCTTGCCGCGCTCGAGGTCCTGGAGCGTCGACGTGCGGTGCTCGCCGACCCGTTCGGCTCCGGCGAGGCGGCGCTCGACCGAGATGTCGGGCCGGCAGCCGAGGGCCGCGGCGACGGCGAGGGTCTCGGTCATCATGATCTCGATGACCCGCCGGGTGCCGCCGTGCAGACACATCTGCCGCATCGTGGCCCGCACGAGAGCGCTGATGGGGTTGAAGGAGATGTTGCCGAGCAGCTTGATCCAGATGTCGGCCCGCAGGTCGGGCTCGACGGGGCACTTGAGCCCGCCGGCCCGCATCGCCTCGCTGAACGCGACGCAGCGCGGGGACACGCTCCGGTCCGGCTCCCCGACGGAGAACCGGGTCCCTTCGAGGTGGCGCACGACGCCGGGCGCCGCCAGTTCGGTGGCCGCGTAGACGACGCAGCCGACGGCCCGTTCGGGCGCGAGCACCGTGCTCACGGCGCCGTCCGGGTCGACGCTCTCGAGCCGGTGCCCGTCGTGCGGGCCGCCGTGCCCGTGGAAGTACCACCAGGGGATGCCGTTCTGCGCGGCGATCACCGAGGTGTCCTCGTGCAGCAGCGGCCCGATCAGCGGCCCGCACGCCGCGTACGCGTTCGCCTTGAGACCGAGGAAGACATGGTCGACCGGGCCGATGTCGGCCGGGTCGTCGGTGGCGTGCACCCGTGCGGTGAAGTCACCGCGCGGGCTGAGGACCCGCACGCCGTCCCGCCTCATGGCCGCGAGGTGCGGTCCACGGGCGACCAGATGGACGTCGGCGCCCGCGCGGTGCAGGGCGGCTCCGACATAGGCGCCGATCGCTCCGGCGCCGAGGACTGCGACTTTCACTGGAGCTCCGTTCGTCGAGGGTTCCGGATCCGCCCCGCCCGTGGGGGCAGTGGCGGTCCGGGATGCACGGAGGACCGACAGGAAATGTCGATGGAATATTGTCTACAGTATGGAAGTTGGGCCGACAAGGGTCCGCGCACGAGCTGCCGGTGGCGTCCGCGTGTGTATGCGGTCGACGGATTCTGTAGGGAACCGCGGTCCACACCCTTCCCAACTCCCCGGCCGCTCCATACCGTTCGGGATCATGACGCCCCCCGTCGCACCGGCCGGCTGGAGCCGCTGGCTCGTTCCCCCCGCCGCACTCTCGGTCCACCTGTCCATCGGCCAGGCCTACGCCTGGTCCGTCTTCAAACCCCCGCTCGAGTCCGCCCTGGACCTGAGCGGCACCCAGAGCGCCCTGCCCTTCCAGTTGGGCATCGTGATGCTCGGGCTGTCCGCCGCCTTCGGCGGCACCCTCGTCGAACGCAACGGGCCGCGCTGGGCCATGACCGTCGCGCTCGTCTGCTTCTCCTCCGGCTTCCTGCTCTCCGCGCTCGGCGCCGCCACCGGCCAGTACTGGCTGATCGTGCTCGGCTACGGCTTCGTCGGCGGCATCGGCCTCGGCATCGGCTACATCTCCCCGGTCTCCACGCTGATCAAGTGGTTCCCCGACCGGCCCGGCATGGCCACCGGCATCGCGATCATGGGCTTCGGCGGCGGCGCGCTCATCGCCTCGCCGTGGAGCGCGCAGATGCTGGACTCCTTCGGCGCCGACCGCGACGGCATCGCCCTCGCCTTCCTCGTGCACGGGCTCGTCTACGCCGTCTTCATGACCCTCGGCGTCCTGCTCGTCCGCGTGCCGCGCCCCGCCGCGCGCGGTGACCTCGCGGGCGGGACGCCGGTGTCCGCCGGGCCGCAGGTCTCGGCGCGCCAGGCGATCCGCACCCCGCAGTTCTGGTTCCTGTGGGTCGCGCTGTGCATGAACGTGACCGCGGGCATCGGCATCCTGGAGAAGGCCGCCCCGATGATCACGGACTTCTTCGCCGACTCCAGCACCCCGGTCTCCGCCTCCGCGGCGGCCGGCTTCGTCGCCCTGCTGTCCGCCGCCAACATGGCCGGCCGCATCGGCTGGTCCGCCGCCTCCGACCTCATGGGCCGCAAGAACGTCTACCGGCTCTACCTCGGTGCGGGCGCCGTGATGTACCTGCTCATCTCGCTCTACGGCGACGCGTCGAAGCCCCTCTTCGTCGTGTGCGCCCTCGTGGTGCTCTCCTTCTACGGGGGCGGCTTCGCCGCCGCGCCCGCCTATCTGAAGGACCTCTTCGGCACCTACCAGGTCGGCGCCATCCACGGCCGGCTGCTCACCGCCTGGTCCACGGCGGGCGTCCTCGGCCCGCTGATCGTGAACCGGGTCGCCGACAGCCAGGAGAGCGCGGGCAAACACGGCGCGTCCCTGTACGGACTCTCCCTCACGATCATGATCGGCCTGCTCGTCGTCGGCTTCGTGGCCAACGAGCTGATCCGTCCGGTCCACGCCCGCCACCACCACGTACCCGCCCCCAGGGAGTCCGCCGATGACGCCACCGCCCGTGACCACCAGCAATCCGCCTAGCCGCCGAGGCCTGATCGCCCTCTCCTGGCTCTGGGTCGGGGCACCCCTCGCCTACGGGCTGTACGAACTGGTGCAAAAGGCCACACAACTGTTCACCGGGTGATCGGGTGGAACTCTCCAATCAGGACGCCGCAATCCTGTCGCTTCACCTCACCTCGTACTGGTGAGTCGCTGACCAGACTGGAGGGCCCATCGATCGACCCAGGGGGCCCACATGAACGGTTCGCGCATCGTCGGCATCGGCCACTACCGGCCCGCCGGGGTCCTCACCAACGAGGACCTGGCGGGCATGGTCGACACCGACGACGAGTGGATCCGCTCACGCGTCGGCATCCGCACCCGGCACATCGCGGGCCCCGACGAACCCGTCGACGAGCTCGCCGCGCACGCCGCCGCCAAGGCGCTGGCCGCGGCGGGCCTGACGCCCGACGCGGTCGACCTGGTCGTCGTCGCCACCTCCACGGCCACCGACCGCTCGCCGAACACCGCCGCCCGCGTCGCCCGCCGGCTCGGCGTCCCGTCCCCGGCCGCCCTCGACCTCAACGTCGTGTGCGCGGGCTTCACCCACGCGCTCGCCACCGCCGACCACACCCTGCGGGCCGGTGCCGCGACCCGCGCCCTCGTCATCGGCGCCGACAAGATGTCCGCCGTCGTCGACTGGTCCGACCGCTCCACCTGCGTCCTGGTCGGTGACGGGGCGGGCGCCGTGGTCCTCGAGCGGTGCGCCGACGGCGAGGAGCCCGGCGTCGGCCCCGTGCTGTGGGGCTCGGTCCCCGAGATGGGCAACGCGGTCCGCATCGAGGGCGAACCCCCGCGCTTCGCCCAGGAGGGCCAGGCCGTCTACCGCTGGGCCACCCGGCAGCTGCCCCCGCTCGCCCGTGAGACCTGCGCCAGAGCCGGACTCGACCCGGCCGACCTCGGCGCCGTCGTCCTGCACCAGGCCAACCTGCGCATCATCGAACCGCTCGCCGACAAGATCGGCGCCGTGAACGCCGTGGTCGCCCGGGACGTCGTCGACTCCGGCAACACCTCGGCGGCCAGCATCCCGATGGCCCTGTCCAAGCTCGTGGAGCGGGGCGAACTGGTCAGCGGGCAGTCCGCGCTGCTCTTCGGCTTCGGCGGGAACCTGTCGTACGCGGGCCAGGTCGTGCGCTGCCCGTGACGCCCGGGGCAGCCGAGGTGTGACGCGGCCAACTCCCCCTGACGCTGGCGATTGTGCTCGGTAGACTGTATTCCAAAGCCAATCCAGTGTTCCGCGTGAGGGGGGACCCGATGTTGTCCACAGGACTGCCGCAGGGGGCGGTGCCCAAGCTGGAGCGCCCCGGACCGCTGCGCGAGCGTGTCTACGAGGCGCTGCTCGAGCTGATCACGACGCGTGCCCTGCAGCCCGGCCAGCACCTGGTCGAGAGCGAACTCGCGGGGCACCTCGGGGTGTCCCGCCAGCCGGTGCGCGAGGCGCTGCAGCGGCTCAACACGGAGGGGTGGGTCGATCTGCGGCCCGCCCAGGGCGCGTTCGTGCACGAGCCCACCGAGGCCGAGGCCGACCAGCTCCTCACCGTGCGCACGCTCCTCGAGGCCGAGGCGGCCCGGCTCGCCGCGGCCAACGCGGGCAAGACCGGCATCACCGCCCTGGAGGAGCTGTGCGCCCGGGGCGAGCAGGCGGTCGCCGACGGGGACGTGGACCAGGTCGTCGCGGTGAACGCGGCGTTCCACGCGAAGGTCATGGAGCTCGCGGGCAACGTGGTGCTGGCCGAGCTGGCCGGCCAGGTCGACCGCCGCGTGCGCTGGTACTACCAGCCGGTCGCCCGCCAGCGCGGCCGCCAGTCCTGGATCGAGCACCGCGAGCTCATCGCGGCGATCTCCGCGCGGGACGAGGCGCGGGCCACCGCGGTCATGCGCGCCCACACGGAGCACACCCGCGAGACCTACCACCATCGGGAGCGCGACTGAGGCCGGGCACCGCGCGCGCCGTGGGCCTCGGCCCATTCCCCGCGGGGGCACGGTGGGCGCGTGCACATGGCCGGGCGAAGGGGGCGTACTCGATGCTGAACCCCGACGAGCAGCGACCCGACCCGCCGGTCCTTCGGTGACGCGAGGGGGCTCTCGTCCCCCCGACGCCGAACCTGCAGCGCCCTCGTGCGCCCGCGGGAAGGACTGTGATGCCCACTCGACCCGACACGGTGCACGCCACCGCGACCCGCCGAGCGATGTGGCGGCTGCTGCCGCTGCTCGGCCTCGCGTACTTCATGTCGTACGTGGACCGCACGAACATCGCGCTGGCCAAGACCCGGCTCGAGGCCGACATCGGGGTGGGCGCCGCCGCGTACGGACTCGGCGCCGGCATCTTCTTCGTCAGCTACGCACTGCTCGAGGTCCCCAGCAACATGGTGCTGTACCGCGTCGGCGCCCGGACCTGGATCGCCCGCATCGCGGTCAGCTGGGGACTCGTCTCGGCGGCCATGATGTTCGTGCAGGGCGAGGTCTCCTTCTACGTCCTGCGGTTCGTGCTCGGCGCCGCGGAGGCCGGTCTGTACCCGGCGCTGATGTTCACGGTCACCCTCTGGTTCGCGCAGCGGCACCGGGTGCCCGTGGTCGGGCTCGTGTACACCGCGCCCGCACTGGCGACGATCCTCGGCGCACCGGCCGGCGGCGGGCTCATGGGCCTCGACGGCGCGGCCGGGCTCAAGGGGTGGCAGTGGATGTTCCTCGTCGAGGGGCTGATCACCGTCGTCGTGGGCCTCGTCGTCTGGCGCGTGCTGCCCAGCCGCCCCGAGGACGCCCGCTGGCTCACCCCGGAGCAGGCCGCGGCGCTGACCGAACAGGCGGCGGCCGACGCCCACCCCTCGCCGCACCGGCTGCGCGGCAACCTCCGGCAGGCCTTCGCCCGGCCCGTCGTCCTGGCCCTCGCCGCCACCTACTTCGTGAACCAGCTCGTCTCGTCCGCCGTCGGGTTCAACCTGCCCTCGATCGTCGAGGACCTCGGGGTCTCCGGCTCCATGAACATCGGACTCGTCACCGGCAGCATGGGCGTGGGGATCCTCGCCGGTGTGCTCTTCTTCCCCTGGCTGCGCGGCCGGATCGGGCAGGACACCGCCCTCATCGTGGGATGCGCCCTGGCCGGCACGGCGGTCCTCGGCGGCTTCCTCGCGGTCGACGCGGCCGGCGCCCGCTTCGCCCTCCTCTTCGGCGCGAACTTCTTCCTCATGGGCACCCTGCCGCTGTTCTGGTCCGTGGCGATGTCCCGCATGTCGGGGCTGATGGCGGCCGTGGGGCTGGCGTTCATCAACACCGTCGGGCTGCTCGGCGGCTTCGTCGGGCCGCTCGTCTTCGGCCTCGTCGAGGACCGCAGCGACACCACCGACGGGCCGTTCGTCCTCGTCGTGATCGCGGGTCTGCTCGGCACCCTGCTGGCCGGCGTCCTCAAGTGGATCGTCGACCGGGAGGACCCGGCCCCGCTCGCCGCCGTCCCCGCCACCGCCGACTGACGCGCCCACCCGTCCGACCCCGGGGGCCTGTGCCGTTGCCCAGCCCGGCCCGGCCGGGACCGGGCGGCGGCCCGCGCCCCTTCCCGCGGAGCAGGGCAGATGCCTATTCTGCGGCGATGAACGAGGAGCCGACGCTGCGCCGCGAACTGGCCCAGACCCTGCTCGGCGACATGGACCGTCTCGTCGACGAGCTGAAGGCCGACATCTGTGCCCACAGCGCGACCTACGCGAGCGGCCGGCCCGTGTCCCACGACGACCTCCGGCTCACCCTGCGCGGGAACATGGAGATGGCCCTGATCGAGTTCGGCCGGCTCCCCGGCGCCGAGCACCGCTTCGAGGCCGTCGCCGCGCAGAACGGCCGGCTCCGCGCCGAGCAGGACATGCCGCTCGCCACCGTGCTGCAGGCCTACCGCCGCGGCGGCCGGGTGCTGTGGCAGGCGATGGCCGACTGGATGCGGGACCGGCCCCCGTCCCAGCAGCACCTGGTGGGGGACATGGCGGGTGCGGTGTGGGAGACGATCGACCGGTTCTCCTCGGCGGTGGCCGACGCGTACCGGCTGCGGACCCTGGAGCTCGAACACCGCGAGGCCTCGCGGCGCGGCGCGCTGTTCGAGGCGCTGCTCGACGGGCGCGCCGGTGATCCGGCGGTGGCGGCCGCGGCGGCCACCGCGCTCGGCGTGCCTCGGCAGGACCGGTACGCGGTGGTCGTGATCGCCCAGGACGCGCAGGACCCCGGGTCGCCGCCCGACCCCGGCCCCGCGCTGGAGGCCGCGGGCATGTGGTCGTTCTGGCGGCCCCGCGCCGAGACCGTGGCCGGTCTCGTCCGCGTCGGCCCGCAGGATCCCGCGCTGCTCGCCGGGGTCCTGCGCCACGACATCGGGTACCGGGCCGGCATC
>NZ_WWIA01000401.1 GCF_009870065.1 Streptomyces sp. SID5785
CATCACCGGCGCGTCGAGCACCCGGGCGACCCAGGCCGCACGCGGTTCCACGGCCGGTGCGGGCGCGGCGGACCGGCCCGCGTCGATCTGCTCCCACAGCAGTTGCCGCGTCGAGCGCCAGCCGGTCGGACGGCCGGACAGGAACGGTGAGTTGGCGAACGCCGCGACGAGCACGGCGCCGAGCCGGTGCGCGAGCTCCCAGCGGCGCGCGTGGCCGAGCGGTCCCGGCTCCTCGTACCCCGCGTCCAGACACACCTGGACCGAGGCGGAGGAGCACATCATGGAGCGGCCGGCCGGGCCGGCGCGGTCGAGGGAGGCCTCCAGGGCGTCGTAGCGGGGCCGCCGCAGGAGTCGGCGCGGTGGCCGCCACGGGTCCGTGCCGTGACCGGCCAGGACGAGTCCGTGACGGCGGAGCGCGGTACGGACGGCGGTCAGATCGGCGCGTACGGCCGAGACACAGTCCGTCAGCGTGGCGGCGGGGAGCGAACTCAGCTCCAGCTGGCCGCCGGGTTCCACGGTGAGCGCGGAGCTCAGCGGGAGGGCGCGCAGCGCGGCGTAGGCCGCGTCGAGCCGTTCGGGCGGTAACGGGAGGCGGGGCCGGTGCGTCTCCTGGACGATCCACTCCAGCTCCACGCCCACCGTGCGCGGCGGGCCGGTCTTGAAGCAGATGCCCTGTACCAGAGCCTCCGCCTCGGCCTCGGTGACCAGGTCACCGAGCGTCGTACAGTCACCCTCGGTCATGCCGGGATCCTCCTGGTCCGTTCGCTTCCATGGTCCCTGGTGGGGACCGCGCCGTCGATTCGGAACCGTGCGGTGCGCCCGCCGTATGCGGCGGCGCCCGTCCCACCCAAGACGCTCGTGCGCCGTCGCACAAGAGTGCCCCCGGCATCCGGCCGGATCCCGGCGCCGAGCGGAAAACCTGTTGCCGTCCGGTCACCGGCGCCCCACGATCTGTTCATGGCAACGACGGGGGAGCGGGCGTGAGTGCCCGGCTGCGCGGGATCGCGCAGGACACGGAGAAGATCGTCGCGGCGGGGGAGTACACGACGGGCGCGGGCGCCGTCGTGCGGATCGCGGACGCGGTGGCCGAGGCCAGGGCCGGTACCCGCCTGTACGGGCCCGAGCCGGTGCCCGTGGCCCTTCCGGACGGCGCCGCGGCCCGGACCGGGACCGCGGTGGTCACGGTCACGGGTGAGAGCAGCCTCGACGCGGCCCGCAGGATGACGACGGCGCGCCCGGAGCCGGTCGCCGTGCTCGACTTCGCGTCGGCGCGCAACCCGGGCGGCGGGTACCTCAACGGGGCGCAGGCCCAGGAGGAGGCCGTCTGCCGCGCCTCCGCGCTGTACGCGTGCCTGACCGAGGTCCCGGAGTTCTACGCCCACCACCGCGCCGACCGGGACGTGTTCTACACGGACCGGGTGATCCACGCGCCGGGCGTCCCCGTCTTCCGCGACGACACGGGACGCCTGCTCGACGCGCCGTACCGGGTGGGCTTCTTGACCTCACCGGCGCCGAACGCGGGAGTGATCGCCCGCACCACACCCGAACGGGTGGCGCTGATCCCCGCGGCGCTCGCCTCCCGCGCCGAGCGCGTCCTGGAGGTCGCCGCCGCGCACGGATACCGGCGGCTGGTCCTCGGAGCCTGGGGCTGCGGCGTGTTCCAGAACGATCCGGCGCAGGTCGCCGAGGCCTTCGGGGCCGCGCTCACGGGCCGGTTCGCCGCCGCCTTCGACGAGGTCGTCTTCGCGGTCCTCGACCGCACCCGGGGCGCCGCGACCCGCTCGGCCTTCGAGCGGGTCCTCGCCCCGGCGGCGGCGCACGGTCAGCGCCAGCCGTAGCGCTCCCGCAGCCGCAGCACCACGAGATCGAACCGGCCGCGGTCCAGGGCGCAGGCCTCGCGCCGCATCCCACGCTCGTGCACCCGCAGCACCCGGTCCAGGTCCACCCAGGAGTCACGGCCCTCCCGGTCCCAGGGCCCCGACCCGAGCGCCACCCACTCGCGGTCGGCGTCGTGGCGCTTGCTCGACAGCTGCACGGCGAGCAGCGTCCCGGCCGCCTCGCGGGCCACGACGAGCACCGGGCGGTCCTTGCCGCGCCCGTCGTTCTCCTCGAACGGCACCCAGGTCCACACGATCTCGCCGGGGTCCGGGTCGCCGTCGTGCGCGGGCGCGTACTCGGTGCGCACCCGCCCCACCGAGCGCGGCGCGGCCTCCACCGTGGCCGTCGCGCCGGCGCGCCCCGGATGCTCCTCGTGCGCGCGGCCGTCCGTGCGGCCGCCCCGCGCCCTGCTGCCGTCCGCCGTGTCGTCTTCCGTAAAGCTGGTCACACGGGTCACGTTAGAGCCTGGACGGCGCAATCCGCGCGGCGGGTCGGCCACGGGCCGGACAGGCTCGGCCCATGGCACGACGACACACACCCCGCGCCCCGCGTCCCCGACACGCCGTCCGCGCACGGCGGTTGTCCCGCACGGCCCCAAAGACCCTGACCGTCCTGGCTGTTCTGGCCGCTCTCGTGGCCGCTCTCGTGGCCGGTCCCGGCGCCGCCGTCGCCGACAGCACGCCCGCCACCACCGACGGACCCGGGCGGGCACCGGCCCGCACCGTCTCCGCCTGGCTCCCGTACTGGGACCAGGAGAACGCGTATCGCACGGCGCTCGCGCACGCCGCCCAACTGCACACCGTCAGCCCGTTCTGGTACGAGACCCGATCCGCGGGCCGGATCACCGGCTTCCCCGGCGCGGGGGAGCGCCGCATCATCGAGGGGCTGCACGCCAAGGGCGTCCGGGTCGTGCCGACGGTGATGGAACAGCTGCCGCCCGGCGCCCTCGCCGCCGTCCTGACCGACGCCGGCCGGCGGGCCGCCCACGTCGACGCCCTGATCGACCTCGTGCGCAGCCGTGCCTACGACGGACTCGACATCGACTACGAGTCCATCGCGCCGACGCCCACCGACACCTATCCCGCGGTGCGCGACGGATACGCCGACTTCGCGACCGCCCTGTGCAGCCGTCTGCACGCCCTGCACAAGCAGTGCGTGCTCACCGTCACCCCCAAGACCCGCGCCACCGGCCGCATCTGGGACTACCGGCGGCTCGGAGCCGTCGCCGACCGGGTCCGCATCATGGCGTACAACCTGCACGACGCCGCCGGAGCGGCGGGACCGCTGTCCACCCCGCGCTGGTACGACGAGATCCTCGCCCGTGCCACCGCCGACATCCCGCCCGCCATCCTGGAGACGGGTCTGCCCGCGTACGGCTGGGACTGGACGCGCGGCCGCACCGGCCGCGCCGCGCACGTCACCACGAAGGAGGCCGACGCGCTGCGCCGCAGGCAGGGTGCGCCCTACGCACTGGACCCGGCGTCCCGCACCCCGCACTTCACCTACCGCAAGGACGGCGCGGTGCACGACGTCTGGTACCAGGACGCGCGCGGCGTCGCCGCCCATCTGCCCGTGCTGCGCAAGTACGGGGTGCGCCACACCGCCCTGTGGGCGCTCGGCTTCGAGGACCCCGCGCTGTGGCGCACCCTCGCGACCTGATGCGCCGGCCGGTCCTCAGGGCCGTGTTCCGCCCTGGACGGCGTCCGGGCGGAGCTCGAACCAGCGCTGGTCCGCCTCCAGTTGCGCCGCCAGCGAGATGAGGAGCGGCTCGCTGTGGGCGGGCCCGAGCAGCTGCGCGCCGACCGGGAGCCCGCCGCCGGCGAACCCCGCGGGCACGTTCACCCCGGGCCAGCCCAGCACGTTCCACGGCCACGCGTACGGGCACGCGGCGATCATCGCCCGGTCCGTGCGCCAGCCGCTCAGTCCCGCCATCGCCCCGATGCGCGGCGGCGGTGTCGCCGTCGTCGGCGCGAGCACCACGTCGTACGTGTCGAACACGGCGCCCACCCGCCGCTGCAGCGCGGCCTCGGCACGCCGCGCGAGCCGGAGCGGGCCCGCGCCGAGCGCCCGCCCCATCCGCGCCGCCTCACGCGTGCGCGGATCGAGGAGCGAGGGATCCGGCACCCGCTCCAGCCAGTCGGCGATGCCCGCCGTCGCCCGCGGCACGAACGCCAGACCGATCTGGCCGTACCGCGGATCGGCCTCGGCCACGTCGTGCCCGAGCGCCGCCAGCCTCTCGGCGAGCGCCACGACACGCGACCTGACCTGCGGATCGAGCTGCTTCGGCGATGCCGTGAACGGCATCTTCAGCGACAGGGCGATCCGCAGCCGCCCCGGATCGCGGTGCGCCGCCCGCGCCGCCTCCACCGCGGGCGGCCGGTGCAGATCGCCCTCGTGCGCCCCGCTCGCCGCGTCGAGCAGCAGCGCCGCGTCCGCGACGGTGCGCGCCAGCGTGCCGTTCACGGTGATGCCGTGGAACGCCTCGGCCCACGGCCACGTCGAGATCCGGCCGCGCTGCGGTTTGATGCCGACCAGGTGCGTCCACGCCGCGGGGATGCGCACGCTGCCCGCCCCGTCCGAGCCGAGCGCCGCCGGCACCAGCCCCGCCGCGACGGCGGCGGCCGAGCCGCCGGACGAACCGCCCGGCGTGTGGCCGGGCGCCCACGGATTGCGCGTGTCGCCGAACCCGGCGCCCTCGGTGAACGGCCACTGGCCCAGCTCGCAGGTGTTGGTCTTGCCGACGACGACCGCGCCCGCCGCCCGCAGCCGCCGTACCGCCTCGGCGTCCCTGGCCTGCGGCGGGAACTCCCCGGGGCAGCCGAACGCGGTCGGCTCCCCGGCCACGTCCATGTCGTCCTTCACCGCCACCGGCACCCCGAGCAGCGGCAGCCGCTCCCCGGCCGCGAGCCGCCGGTCCGCCGCGTCCGCCTCGGCGAGCGCGGCCCCGGCACGCACGCGCCGGAACGCGTTCAGCACCGGCTGCGCGGCCTCGATGCGCTCCAGCGAACGCTCCACCAGCGCGCGCGACGTCGTCGTCCCCTCCGCGAGGGCCCGCGCGGCGTCCTCCAGACCCGGCAGCGTCTCCGTGGCCATCGGGTACCTCCCCTTCCCCTGTGGTGCAGGCACGTTAGTGGCCCGGCGGTGCGACAGCACGCCCGGGGGCGAAGGCCGGGCACGGATCTGGAAGGATGCCCCGGGTCATGGTGCAGATACCGAATCAGCAGCCCGACCCGTCGTCCCCCGCGGCGCCGTCCCCGCGGTCCGAGCAGCCCCCGCCGGCCGGTTCCGCGCCGGCCGCCGTGCCGACGAGCGCGGACGTCGCGCGCCTGGCCGGGGTCTCGCGCGCCACCGTCAGCTACGTCCTCAACAACGCCGGCGCCGTCCGCATCAGCGAGCCCACCCGGCGCCGGGTCCGCGCCGCCGCCCGCGAGCTCGGCTACGTCCCGCACGCCGCCGCCCGCAGCCTGCGCGCGGGCCACACCCGCATCGTCCTGCTCCCCACCCCGGAGATCCCGGTCGGCCCGCTCTACAGCGCCGTCCTCAACGAACTCCAGTGGGCGCTCAGCCGCCTCGACCACACGGTCGTGCAGTACGGCAGAGTCGGTCTGACCGGCGACGACGCGGCCCGCGCCTGGGCCGAGCTGCGCCCCGTCGCCGTGCTCGCGCCCACCGGCATCGGACCCGACGGCATCGCCGTGCTCCGGCGCTCCGGGGCCAAGGCCGTCATCACGCTCGGCCCCGAGGCGGTCGAGGGCGCCCACGCCCTGCTCATGGACCACAGCGAGGTCGGCCGCGCCGCGGGGGAGCACCTGCGCTCGCGCGGCCACGACCGGATCGGGGTCGTGATGCCCCGCGAACACGGCCTCGACGCCTTCGCCGGGCCCCGCCTCGCGGGCATCCGCCGCACCGGCGCCGACACCGTCCCGCTGCCGCTCGGCTACGAGGAGGAGGACGCCGCCCGGCTCGTCGGGGAGATCCGCGCCGCGGGCCTGCGCGCGGTCTTCGCGTACAACGACGAGTACGCGATGCTCCTGATGCGCGCGCTCCAGGACACCGGCACCGACGTGCCCGGGGACGTCGCCGTGATGGGGGCCGACGACCTGATGCTCGGCCGGCTGCTGCGCCCGCGGCTGAGCACCGTCCGCATGGAGCTGCCCTCCGGCCGGGAGATCGCCGCACTCATCGACCGGCTGGTGCGCGACCCGTCCGGCGAACCCGTCGTACGGGACGTGCTCGGGGCGACCGCCGTCGCCCGGGACTCCACCTGACACACGCGTGGGCCGGACCCCGTCCGGGGTCCGGCCCACGCGGCGGCGTGACGCGCCCTCAGCCCTCGTCGGACTGCTGCTCCTGCTTCTGCTGCTCGGCGATGGACTTGCGGACCTCGTCCATGTCCAGGTTGCGGGCCTGGCCGATCACGTCGTCCAGCGCCTCCTGCGGCAGCGCGCCGGGCTGCGCGAACACGGCGACCTGGTCCCGCACGATCATCAGCGTGGGGATCGACTGGATCCCGAAGGCGGAGGCCAGCTCCGGCTGCGCCTCCGTGTCGATCTTGCCGAAGACGAGGTCCGGGTTGGCCTCGGCGGCCTTCTCGTAGACCGGTGCGAACTGCTTGCACGGTCCGCACCAGGAGGCCCAGAAGTCGATCAGCACGAACCCGTTCTCGGTGACCGTCTGGTCGAAGTTCTCCTTGGTCAGCTCCACGGTGGTGCTGCTCATGGTTTTTCCCTCTTCCTGCTTCATGGGTCGGGGGCGAAGCCGTCGGGGGCATTGCCGCTGTGCACAACGGTCCGCGGGACGGACCTATTCCGCCCACGTACCCATGTGGCCCGTACGCACACCTGCGACCACACTGGTCGCTATGACGGATGACAAGGCGTACGACGTGGTGGTGCTGGGAGCGGGACCGGTCGGGGAGAACGTCGCCGACCGGGCACGGGCCGGAGGCCTGAGCGCGGCGATCGTGGAGAGCGAGCTCGTGGGCGGCGAGTGCTCGTACTGGGCGTGCATGCCCAGCAAGGCGCTGCTGCGGCCGGTGATCGCCCGCGCCGACGCCCGCCGCGTGCCCGGACTGCGTCAGGCGGTGCAGGGACCGCTCGACGCGCAGGCCGTCCTCGCGCACCGCGACGACTACACCTCCCACTGGAAGGACGACGGCCAGGTCGACTGGGTGACGTCCATCGGCGCCGACCTGTACCGCGGGCAGGGCCGGCTCGCCGGGCCCCGCACCGTGACGGTGACCGCCGAGGACGGCACCGTCACGACGCTCACCGCCCGGCACGCCGTCGCGGTCTGCACCGGTACCCGCGCCGCCCTGCCCGACCTGCCCGGCATCGGCGAGGCCAAGCCCTGGACCAGCCGGGAGGCGACCAGCGCGGCCTCCGTCCCCGGGCGGCTGATCGTCGTCGGCGGCGGCGTGGTGGCCGCCGAGATGGCCACGGCCTGGCAGGCGCTCGGCGCGCAGGTCACGATGCTCGTACGGGGCGACGGGCTGCTGCCGCGCATGGAGCCGTTCGCCGGGGAGCTCGTCGCCGACGCGCTGCGCGAGGCGGGCGCGGAGGTCCGCACGGGCGTCTCGGTGACCGCCGTCGAGCGGACCGGCGCCACGGTCACCGCCACGCTGGACGACGGCTCCGCCCTGGAGGCCGACGAGATCCTCTTCGCCACCGGCCGGGCCCCGCGCACCGAGGACATCGGACTGGAGACCGTCGGTCTCGTGCCCGGCGACTGGCTGGAGGTCGACGACTCCCTGCGGGTCGTCGGCAGCGACTGGCTGTACGCGGTCGGGGATGCCAACCACCGCGCGCTCCTCACCCATCAGGGCAAGTACCAGGCCCGGATCGCGGGCGCCGCGATCACCGCCCGGGCCGCCGGCGTGCCGCTCCTGGAGACCGACCGCTGGGGCGCGCACAGCGCCACCGCCGACCACGACGCCGTCCCCCAGGTCGTGTTCACCGACCCGGAGGCGGCGAGCGCGGGCCTCACCCTGGCCGAGGCGGAGGCGGCCGGCCACCGGGTGCGCGCCGTGGACCAGGACCTCGCGGGCGTCGCGGGCGCGGGGCTGTACGCCGACGGGTACACGGGCCGCGCCCGCATGATCGTCGACCTCGACCGTGAGGTCCTGCTCGGCGTCACCTTCGTGGGCCCCGGCGTCGGCGAGCTCATCCACTCGGCGACGATCGCCGTCGCCGGAGAGGTCCCGATCGACCGGCTCTGGCACGCGGTTCCCTCGTACCCGACGGTCAGCGAGGTGTGGCTGCGTCTCCTGGAGGCCTACCGGGGCTAGGCACGCCCTGGACCGCCGAGCCCCGCGGTCCCGGCCCAGGGGGCAGGGCCGGGACCGCGGCGGCGGCCCGACCGCCCGAGCAGCGCCCCCGCGACGCCGAGCACCACGCCTGCGCACGCCGACGCCGTGGGGACCGACGAGGGGATGCCCAGGTACTCGGTGATGCCGAGAATCCGGTGCAACCCCCAGGGCAGCAGCGCCACCTGGTCGTTCCAGGTGCTCAGGAAAGCCTCGGCGCCGACGGCCCGGGCCACCGCGCCGAGGACGACGAGCGGGAGGGCGCAAGCGGTGAGCACCCGGCCCAGCGCGCGGCGCCGCCCCAGGGCGGTGCGCAGCGCCCAGAAGGCGGCGGGGATCACCCACAGGAAAAGGGCCCACGCCACCGTCACGTAGAGGAATCTGCCGTGCGGCGAGGTCCAGAACGCGAACCAGTAGTAGCCCGGCCCCCGGACGCAGAGGACTCCCAGCAGCAGCACCGAGCGCAGGATCGCCACACCGCCGACGGCGGCGGCGAGCGCCGGCCAGGCGCGGCCCGCGGCCGCCCGCAGGACCGCAGCGAACACCAGCCACGTTCCGAGCGTGACGGCCACGTGCATCGGCGCCAGGAACCAGGTGTGGATGCCCCGGCTGAGCGCGAGGACGAGCCCGGGGACCAGCCACAGCACGATCCGGTCGGCGCGCCCGGTCGGCGGCGGCGCCGTGCGGGCGCGCCATGGCCTGAGCGCACCGGCGCCCAGGGCGCGCAGCCCGGCGGCGCCCGGCAGG
>NZ_WWIA01000402.1 GCF_009870065.1 Streptomyces sp. SID5785
ACGACCGGCGCCGGGTCGCCCTGGACCGGGACGCGCAGCACGGTGCCGCAGTCGCAGCCCAGCTCCGGGCGGGGCCAGCGGTCGTGCCGGCCGCACACCGGGCAGCGCAGGGTCACCCAGTCGTCGGCCCAGGTCCGCTCGCTCACCGGCTCCGCGGCGGCGTCGCGCAGCACGGGCGGCGCCACGGGAGCCCCGCACGCACAGGGCAGCACGGGCGGCGCGAACAGGTGCTCACGCCGGCAGGCGGGACAGCTCACCCGTACCGGATCGGCCATGACCCACCCCCTCCGTCCCCTCCGTGAGTCTCATCATCCACCTTGACGGCCTCCGAGACCCCCCTCTACATTGCTTCCATATAGCAGAACCTAGTTTCCGCATTATGGAAATACAGAGCATGCTCAGCAGGACCCGGACTTCAGAGCTCGCCGCGGGGCGCGACGGGAGCGCGAATCCGACAGCCGGACACAGAGACAGCAGTCACAGCACAAGTCGGGAGCACTCATGGCTCGTATGACCGCCGCCCGCGCGGCCGTTGAGATCCTCAAGCGCGAAGGCGTCACCAACGCGTTCGGCGTGCCCGGTGCCGCCATCAACCCCTTCTACAAGGACATGAAGGCCAGCGGTGGCATCGACCACACGCTCGCCCGTCACGTCGAGGGCGCCTCGCACATGGCCGAGGGCTACACCCGGGCCAACCCGGGGAACATCGGCGTGTGCATCGGCACCTCGGGCCCCGCCGGCACCGACATGATCACCGGCCTCTACTCCGCGATCGGTGACTCGATCCCGATCCTGTGCATCACGGGCCAGGCGCCCACCCACGTGATCCACAAGGAGGACTTCCAGGCCGTCGACATCGCCTCGATCGCCAAGCCCGTCACCAAGATGGCCGTGACCGTCCTGGAGGCCGCGCAGGTCCCCGGCGTCTTCCAGCAGGCCTTCCACCTGATGCGCTCCGGCCGCCCCGGCCCGGTCCTCATCGACCTGCCGATCGACGTCCAGCAGACCGAGATCGAGTTCGACCCGGAGACGTACGAGCCGCTGCCGGTCTACAAGCCGACCGCGACCCGGGCCCAGATCGAGAAGGCGATCGGCTTCCTCCTGGAGTCCGAGAAGCCGCTCATCATCGCCGGCGGCGGCATCATCAACGCCGACGCGAGCGACCTGCTGGTCGAGTTCGCCGAGATCACCGGCACGCCCGTCGTGCCCACCCTGATGGGCTGGGGCACGATCCCCGACGACCACGACCTGAACGCGGGCATGGTCGGCCAGCAGACCGGCCACCGCTACGGCAACGCCACTTTCCTGGAGTCGGACTTCGTCCTCGGCATCGGCAACCGCTGGGCCAACCGTCACACCGGCTACAAGCTCGACGTCTACCAGGGCGAGCGGAAGTTCGTGCACGTCGACATCGAGCCCACCCAGATCGGCAAGATCTTCGCGCCGGACTACGGGATCGCCTCCGACGCCAAGGCCGCGCTGGAGCTGTTCGTCGAGGTCGCCAAGGAGCTCAAGGCCGCCGGGAAGCTCCCCGACCGCTCGGCCTGGATCGCCTCCCACCTGGAGCGCAAGGAGACGCTCCAGCGCCGCACGCACTTCGACAACATCCCCATGAAGCCGCAGCGCGTCTACGAGGAGATGAACAAGGCGTTCGGCAAGGACACGCGCTACGTGACGACCATCGGTCTGTCGCAGATCGCGGGCGCCCAGATGCTGCACGTCTACAAGCCGCGCCACTGGATCAACTGCGGCCAGGCCGGCCCGCTGGGCTGGACCATCCCGGCCGCGCTCGGCGTCGCCAAGGCCGACCCGGACACCCAGGTCGTCGCCCTCTCCGGTGACTACGACTTCCAGTTCATGATCGAGGAGCTGGCCGTCGGTGCGCAGCACCGCATCCCGTACGTCCACGTCCTGGTCAACAACGCCTACCTGGGCCTGATCCGCCAGGCGCAGATCGGTCTGGACATCAACTTCCAGGTCAACCTGGAGTTCGAGAACCAGAACAGCCCGGAGCTCGGCGTCTACGGCGTCGATCACGTCAAGGTCGCCGAGGGTCTCGGCTGCAAGGCGATCCGCGTGACGGACCCGAGCGAGCTCGGCGAGGCCCTGGAGCGGGCCAAGAAGCTCGCGCAGGAGCACCAGGTGCCGGTGGTCGTCGAGGCGATCCTGGAGCGCATCACGAACATCGCGATGAGCAAGACCGCCGACATCTCCGACGTGTCGGAGTTCGAGGAGCTCGCGACGGAGCCCGGCCACGCGCCGACGGCGATCCGTCCGCTGAAGGTCTGACACGCGACCGCTCCCGCGGGGGCGGCAGGTCACAGGGGTGGGCCCCGGTTCCGTGGAACCGGGGCCCACCCCTGTTCGCTCCGTGACACCTCACGGGCGCACGACGCCGAAGTCCACGGTGACGGGCCCGGGTGCCTCCAGGACGGCGGCGGTGCGCTCGGCCTCCGCGACGAGCGCCTCGCGCTCCGCGCGGCCCGGGCTGCCGAAGGGCTGCAGGGTGAGCCGGGTGCCGTCCGGCCGCTCGTCGAGCGTCCACAGTCCGGCCAGGAAGCCGTCCGCGAGATAGGTCAGATAGGCGGTGTTGACCTGCCAGTTGCGGCCCCGGTCCGCCTCGTGGACGACCCGCGTGCGGTCGGCGTGGGACAGCAGCAGATTGTCGAACTCGGCGAGCAGCCGGGGCGGCGCGGGCGTGTCCTCGTCGGGGCGCGGCGCGTCGGGCAGGTCGAACAGCTCGACACCCTGCTCGTCGCGGAACGTCACGAGGCGCGGGCGCAGCCGCTCGAAGGACGGCTTCGTGCGCGTGATGCCGGCCCACTGCTGGAAGTCCCGCACGGAGGCGGGGCCGAACGCGCCGAGGTAGCGCAGCACCGTCCCGTCGAGGTCGGCGTCCTCGGTGTCCGACCGGCCCAGCCAGTGCCCCGCCGTCGTCAGCCGCACCCCGCCGCTGCGCCGCCACAGCCCGCGCGGCGTCGCCTGGACCAGCGGCAGGGTGCAGCGGGCGGCGACCGACAGGGACGGCGGGTCGGCGTCCGGCCAGTACTCCCCCAGCATCTGCCTGAGCTCACGCGGGGTGCGGGGCTCCTCCTCCACGTACGGGCGCGCCAGGGCGGCGAGCCGGTCGAGGTCCACGCCGTCCAGCCCCTTGCGGAACTGCCGCAGCTCCCGCTCCAGGCCGGGCTGGGACAGCCGACGCAGCGTCATGCAGTCGTCGGCGGTGTGCAGATGGAGCGTGCCGCGCATCGTGACGATCCGTGCGACGCGCCGCTCCTCCAGGGCCGTGGACAGGTCCGCCGGGGTGAAGCCGTCGAGCCGGGCGGCGAGCGCGAGGTACGGCGGCCGGACCTCCTGTCCCTGGAGTCCGACCAGATGCGCGACGGCCGCGTCGACGCCCAACGGACTGCGTTGCAGCAGGAGTTGACGCTCCAGGGTGGCCCGTCCGAGAGCGCGGGCAGTGATCGGCTTCGTCGTCATACCGGGACCGTAGCGGGTCAGTAGGTCAGATCGTGTCCGCTTTGGCTCCGGAGTCCGGCACCGGGACGTGACGGCCGACCGGGGAGGCGGCAGCCGGGCGGAAGCGGTGCAGCAGCGGGCCGGTCATGGCGGTCGTGACGAGTGCCATCAAGGCCATGACCGTGAACAGCTGCGGACCGATGAGGCCCACGTCGCGGCCGATGCCGAGGATCACCAGTTCGGTGAGGCCACGGGTGTTCATGAGAGCACCGAACAGACCGGCCTCCCTCCACGGCATTCCCCACAGGCGGGCGCCGACCGCCGCACCGGTGAACTTGCCGATGACGGCGACCGATACGACCAGTGCCAGC
This sequence comes from Streptomyces sp. SID5785, assembly GCF_009870065.1. GTDB lineage: Bacteria > Actinomycetota > Actinomycetes > Streptomycetales > Streptomycetaceae > Streptomyces. The sequence continues at coordinate 3,831 of NZ_WWIA01000402.1, forward strand.
ATCACGAAGCCGGTCGCGCCGAGACTGCCGACGTCGACGGACAGACCGGTGACCACGAAGTAGACGGGCAGCAGGATCTTCGCGGCGTGGCCCAGGGGGACCGCCACGCTCGCGCGCACGGCGTGCCGGCTGTCGCGCGGCATGGCCAGGCCGAAGGCGAACGCTCCGAAGAGGGCGTGGATGCCGATCGCCGTCGTGGCCACGGAGGCCAGCAGTACTCCGGCGGTGAGCCCCGCCGACAAGGCGGAGGGGGGCGCGTCCCGGACGCAGCGGGCCAGCAGGGGACGGACGAGAAGCACCATGGCCGCGACGAAGACCCCGGTCAGCGCGAGGACCGTGACGGCGTCCGCGGCCCTGCCCGAACCGGCCAGGGCCACGGGCAGGGGCAGCACGCACCAGGCCGCGACGTCGCCGACGGCGGCACAGGACAGGGCCAGGTGGCCGGCTCTCGTGTCGCCGATCTGCCGGTCCTTCAGGATGCGCGCCAGGACCGGGAAGGCGGTGACGGAGAACGCGGTGGCCAGGTAGAGCACGAAGGCGGCGCGGCCGGTGCGGTGGGGGCCGAAGGGGCCGTGCAGGGTCATGGCGGTCGCGGCGCCGAGGCAGAACGGCGTCAGCATGGCGGCGGCGGCCAGGGAGGTCAGCGCTGTCCCGCGGCCGCGCAGGCGGCGCAGGTCCATGTCCCACCCGGCCAGGAACATGAAGAGGACCAGGCCGATCTGGGCGATCCCGGACAGCACGGGGCGGGCCTGCGCGGGAAAGAGATGATCGGACAGGTGGCCCGGGAGCAGTCCGAGGAGACTGGGCCCGAGCATGATGCCCGCGGTGATCTCGGCGATGACCGGTGGCTGGAGCAGCCGGCGCGCGAGGGGGACGAGTGCGGCGCCGGCGAGCAGCACGATCGCGACGTCGGCCAGAACGATCGCCTCGGTGGACAGCGCAAAGGCGTTGCTCATCGCTCCTCCATGGCGGTTGCCGCGTCCGGTACAGGCCGACGCCCCCGGCCGGGCGGGGCCAGGGGCGTCGGTGGACTCGTGGCCGGGTCAGCCGTGGTGCTCGGCGGCCTCGAGGGTGAGGGGATGGGTGGCCAGGGGAGTCACCTGGAGATCCGCGTACGGGCGGATGGGCAGGGACGCCAGCACCTTCTCCAGTTCGTCCGCGTCGGCGGCCGACCAGATGCCGACGTTGCCGCGCTGGCCGGGCACGCGCCAGATGTGCTTCAGGACACCGGCGGCGATGAGTTCGTGGGCGTGCGCGTGCTCACGCTTGACGACGTCGTCGCGCTCCTGCGTGGGCAGGTCGTACACCCGGGAACCGTCGAGATGGATCATGAAGTCCATTGCAGTGCTCCTTCAGTCGGTCGGTCGGTGGACCGCGCGGATCGTCGCGCGGCCGGTGGCGGTGCGGGCCGCCCGCTCAGTTCGTTCGTGTCTCGTCCGGACGGGCGGCGAGCGGGTCGGCCGTCGCCATCGCGGGTTCCGGCTCCGGTGCGTCGGCGTGCTGATGACCGGCGGGCAGGAAGCGGACGACCCCCAGCGTGGTGGCGACCAGCAGTGCGGCCCCGATGACGAGGCTGACGCGCATGCCGGTCATGAAGTGCGCCGAGTCGGCGATCAGCGCGCCCAGCAGCGCCACACCGATGGCCCCGCCGAACTGCCGCGCCGCACTGAGCACTCCCGACGCCAGGCCCGCCCTCTCGTGCGGCACGGATTCGAGCATGGCCGTGGTCAGCGGCGGGATCGCCAGTCCTCCGCCGATGCCCAACGGGACGAGCAGCGCCAGGAGGAGCGGCGTCGGGGTGTCCTCGGTGACGAAGAGCAGGCCGAGGATGCCCAGCGTCTGGATGACCTGACCGATGATCAGCGGGCGCCGCGGACCGTGGCGGTTGGTGAGCTTGCCCGCCAGCAGGTTGACCAGCGTGGTGAAGGCCGTCATCGGGATGAACATGACGCCGGCCATGAGCGCCGATGCTCCACGATGCTCCTGGAAGAAGATCGTGAAGACGAAGACCAGGCCGTAGTACCCCAGATTGAGCGCCAGGCCCGTGCTGGTGCACACGGCCACCGCGGGGTTGCGGAACAAGGTCAGGGGCACGGCCGGATTGCTCTGGCGGGACTCGGCGGCCAGGAACACCCCCGCGGCGACGACCGCGACGACGAAGCCGCCGATGGTGGCCGGGGCCGCCCAGCCGCTGGAGCCCCCGTTGATCACCGCGAAGACCAGGGCCGCGAGCGCGAGGACCGCCGTGATCTGGCCGACCGGGTCCATCGGCGCCTGTCCGCGCGCGGATCGCGGGGCGCGCAGCATGCCGACGAGCGCGACGATGCCCACGGGGATGTTGATGAAGAAGATCCACCGCCAGCCGAGTCCGGTGGTCAGGGCGCCGCCGACGACGGGCCCCGCGGCGACGGCGGCCCCGCCGCCCGCTGTCCACCAGGCGATTCCGCGCGCCCTGAGCGAGGGGTCGTCGTAGGCCTGACGCACCAGAGCGAGCGAGGCGGGCATCATCACCGCCGCTCCGGCGCCCTGGACGGCCCGCGCGATGATCAGCACGTCCAGGCTGGGGGCGAGCCCGCACACGGCGGACATCAGGGTGAACACGGTCAGACCGATCGAGAACGCCCTGCTGGCACCGATGCGGTCCGAGATCGCGCCCGCCGAGAGCAGCAGCGCGGCGAACAGCAACGTGTAGGCCGTCACCACCCATTGCAGCGCCGAGACCTGGCCGTCCCACTGCTCACCGATGCTCGGCAGCGCGACGTTCACCACGGTCGTGTCCAGCGTGATCACGAAGAACGCGAGGCACGCCACGAGGACGGTGGCGTTGGGACTCAGACCCGGCCGCGGGCCGGCCTCCACTGCCCCGGAGGGAGAGCCTGCGGCACTTCGCCTGCTCACAGCGTCCTTTCGAAGTGGGCCCGCACGGAGTCCAGCGCCGGGCCGACCGTCGGTTCCTGGTCGTAGAAGTCGAACTGGGAGCCCGTGGTCCAGCGCAGCTCCTTGGGCACGGTCAGGGCCTCGTGGAAACGGCGGGCGCCGTCGGGCACGGCGGCGTCCGGGCTGTGCAGCATGAACGTGGGGGCCGTGCAGTCGGGGGCCACCGCGATGGGGTCGAAGGTCAGCCACTGCGGCCAGCTCATGACGGCGAACCGGTTGCCCCACTCGGGGACGGCGCCCCGGTCGGCCTGCAGGTAGTAGTCGAACGGGCCGTACATGGCGGCTCGTTCGTCGGTGTCGCTGGCCGCCGGGATGTAGTCGACCTCGCCGGTCGCCTCGAACTTCTCGCGCGCCGCCTCGCCCAGGTCCATCCGCTCGCGAATCCCGTCCGGGCCGCCGTAGATGTCCTGCACCAGCGAAGCGTCGTGCAGCCAGGGCGCCACCATGGCGACCGAGCGGATCTGCGGGCTGCGGGTGCCGGCGACCGCGATGTACCCGGCGCCCGCGCAGATGCCGAGCGCACCGACGCGGGAGGCGTCGACGTCGGACCGGGACTTCAGATAGTCGACGGCATTGAGGATGTCCGTGATTTTGCGCTCCGGCGACTCGAAGCTGCGCGGGTCGCCCTTGGACGCCCCGTATCCGCGGAAGTCGAAGGCGAGGGCGGTCAGGCCGCGTGCCGCCAGCCCGGCCGCGTAGCGGCCTGCCATCTGCTCCTTGACCGTGAGCCAGGAGCCGACGACAAGGACCGCGGGAGAGGCGTCCCCTGCCGGCTGCGAAGCCGGACGGTACAGGTCGCCGCGCAGATCGACACCTTCACTGGGGAGCACCACCCCCTCGACACGCACGTCACCGTTGGGGTTCATGAGGTCTCCCTTCCAGGTAGCGCCAGCGCCGGACGCGCTTCGCCACATCATGCTAACCAAGTTGATTGACTCGATGTCAAGCAGTGAGTCATTTCAGCATGATCCCATATGACTTCCTTGTTGACATCCCGGCGACGGCGCGGTCACTCTCGACCGATCACCGAACAAGGAGACGAAGATGACGCAGGGTCAGCTCGCCCCGCCGCGCGACGCCCAGGCAGTGGGCCGCTACTTCCTGGACCAGATCGGCGGTGGACAGCTCGAAGCGGCGTTCGCCTGCCTGGCCGACGACGTCGTGATGGAGATGCCGTTCGCCCCTCCGGGCAGCCCCACCCGCCTCGAGGGGGCCGAGGCGCTGCGCAGCCTCTACACGGGGGTGGTCGGCGCCGCCGAGTCCATCGAACTGCCGGTCAGTTCGACCCGGCCCTTCGCCGACCCCGAGTGGGCGCTGGTGGAGTACACGGGGCGGATCGTGCAGCCCGGCGGGCAGGAGTACACGAACGTCTACCACGGTCTGTTCCGCGTGGTGGACGGCCGGATAAAGCTCTTCCGGGAGCTGTACGACACCTACCGGTTCGCCGAGCAGGTCCCCCTCGAAGCGCGTCGGGCCATGTTCCCGACCACCGACGAGGGGTGAGCGCGGTGCCGGAGACCACCGCCCGTTCCCTCGGTGTGGGAGTGCCCCTGTCCGGAGCCTGGGCGACTCCCGACACCCAGGTACGCGTCGCTCAGCAGGCCGAGGCGCTCGGCTATCGATCGCTGTGGACCTTCACCCGCCTGCTCTTCCCGCTGGAGAGCAACGACGCCGAGTGGTCGTCCGACTTCCAGCCCGCCTTCCACCACGGGGTGGCGGAACCCCTCGTCACACTCGGCTTCCTGGCCGGACAGACCGAGCGGATACGCCTCGGGGTGTCCGTGCTCAACGCCCCCTTCTTCGCCCCCGCGGTCCTGGCCAAGCAGCTCATCCAGCTCGACCGGGTCTCGGGCGGACGACTCGACGCGGGCCTGGCGCAGGGCTGGTCCGAGGAGGAGTTCCGGGCCGTCGGCCTGCCCATGGAGCGACGGGTGGCCCGCACGCTGGAGTACGTGGAGGTGCTGCGCCGCATGTGGGAGCAGGACCAGGCGGAGTTCCAGGGCGAGTTCACCGAGTTGCCCCGCACGCTCGTGCGCCCGCGGCCGGTCCAGCCGGCCTTCCCGCTGCTGCTGGGCGGCTCCACCGAGAAGGCGTGGGCACGAGCGGGGCGCCAGGCGCAGGGCTGGGTCAGCCCCGGCTTCGTCACCGTGGCGGAGGTCGCGGGCGCCGCGTCGGGTGTCCGCGCGGCGGCCGAGCGTGCCGGCCGGCACGGTGACGACCTGCGCATCGTCGTGCGGGCGACCGTCTTCCTCGGCGACGCGCTCGGCGCGGGCCGCTCTCCCTTCAACGGCTCGATCGGCCAGATCCGCTCGGACATCGAGGAGATGTACGACGCGGGAGCCACCGAGATCTTCCTCGACTTCAACTTCGATCCGCGGATCGTCGGGCCCGACGCGGACCCGGCCGGCTCCCTCGGCCGCGTCGAGGAGGCACTGGGCGAGCTCGCCCCGACGCACCTCCCCCTGCCCGCGACGCTGTAGCGGCCATGCCACAGGACTTGGAGACATCATGATCGATGCGATTTCGCGGCTGGTCACCGGCTGCCGGCCCGACGGCAGTTCGGTGGTCGAGGCGAGCGGGCCGCTCGCCCCGCTGACCGTGGGCGCGCTGCCCGGCGTCGAGTTCTACCGGATCTGGGGACGCAACGAGGACGCGCCCCTGGGCGACGGCGGCACCGAGGCCGCGTTCGCCCCCTACTTCCCCGAGGTCGACGGGATGCGGTTCGTGATCCTGCGCTGGCCGCCCGAGTCCGACCGGGGGCCGGAAGGCGATCCCGGTGCGCTCGCCGCCGAGGTCGAAGAGGTCTTTCCCGGACTGCTGGGGTGCCTGACCCCGGACGACAAGGGACACCACGCGACCAGCACCGTGGACATGTCGGTCCTGCTCGAGGGTGAGCTGTGGCTTCAGCTGGAGGACGGCTCCGAGACCCGGCTGACCCCCGGGAGCTGCGTCGTCCTGCGCGGCAACCGGCACGCCTGGTCCAATCGCAGCGGCGAGCCGGCCCTGATGGCCAGTGTCTTCGTCGGCGCGAAGGCACCGGCGCACCAGGCCGCCTGAGGCCGGACGACGGTTCGGGCCGGACGGCTCTCCCGCAAGGCTTCACCCGAGGGCGCCGCCTCGTCCGCCGCACCTGCCGTGCGGACGGACGGGCGGCGCCCCTCTGCGCTGCGTGGACGCCGGCCGCCGCGCGCTCAG
>NZ_WWIA01000403.1 GCF_009870065.1 Streptomyces sp. SID5785
CTGGCCGCCGAACCCGACCTCGACGCCGACGTCGCGTTCGGCGTACGTGCCACCGGCTTCCTCGAGGACCGTCTCGCCGACAGGCTGCTGACCCGTTGGCGGCAGGGGCGCACCGCGCTGCTCCTCCCCCTGACGGCACACGAACGAGCGATGCCGTGACCTCCCGCGCGGCTGTCCTCGACGTGGGAGATTCGGTGTGGGACATGAAGGCGGCACGGCGCGCCGGTGTCACCCCGATGGCGGTGCTGAGCGGCGGGGTGTGCGGGTCCGCACTGGAGGCGGCAGGTGCGGCGCAGGTGTACCGGGATACGGCGGACCTGCTGTCCGGCCTGGACAGCAGTCCGTTCGGGCGTGCTCAGGACGAGCGGAGCGCCGGCAGCACCTCGCTGCGGTAGAAGTCGAAGAATCCCTGCTGGTCCGGGCCGATCTGGCCAACGTAGACCTCGTCGAACCCGGCCTCGACGTAGGCCGACAGCGCCCGCGTGTGTTCTCCGGCGTCGTCGCCGCACACCGCGCCCTGGGCCACGGCCTGTTCGGTGACGAGCGTCGAAGCCTGCTCGAAGTGTGCGGGGCTCGGCAGCACTTGCCCCAGTTCGCCGGGCAGGAACTGGGTCGGCCACAGCCGGTGCACCGTCTTGACCGCCTGGTCACGGTCCGTGCCCCAGCACACCTTGAGTCCGCCGAGCACGGGCTTCTGTCCGCCTCCCGCCCGGCGGAACTGACCGACCAGCTCCTCGTCCGGCGTCATGGTGACGAATCCGTCACCGATGCGCCCGGCGAGCGCAGCCGCCTTGGGGCCGAAGCCGGAGACGTAGAGGGGCACAGGCTGGTCGGGGACCGTGTACAGGCGGGCGTTCTCGACGGTGTAGTGCCGGCCTCGGTGGGTGACCTCGTCGCCGGTGAGCAATTCGCGGATGATCTGGAGAGCCTCTTCCAGCATCTGCATGCGCACATCCGCATCGGGCCACACGTCTCCGAGGATGTGCTCATTGAGGGCCTCTCCGGTTCCCACGCCGAACCGGAAGCGATTGCCGGTGAGGACGCCGGAGGTGGCAGCCGCCTGGGCGTTGAGGGCCGGGTGCATGCGGACCGTGGGACAGGTGACGAACGTCGTCACGGGCAAGGACGTCACCTGCGCGAGAGCGCCGATCATCGACCAGACGAACGGACTCTGACCCTGGGCTTCGGTCCACGGGTGGAAGTGGTCCGAGATCGCCAGGCACTCGAAGCCGGCCTGTTCGGCGGCCCGGGCCTGGTCCAGCAGGTTGGCGGGGGTGAACTCCTCGCTCGCGAGAAAGTATCCGTAGCGTGCCATCACGTACTCCTCAGGTGAGTGTCTCGCGTTCTCTCCATCCCCCTTGCGCCCGCTCACACGTGGTGAACACGACGTCCGCTCCCGCGAGCACACGCGCGCCCATGTTTCTGCGCATCATCTCCATCGCTGCGTCCGCGAGTTGCGGGTGGATGGTGGCGACAGCATCAGAGACGACGGTCACGTCGAGGTGCCTGATGTGGGCGTCGAGCGCCGAATACAGCACACACTGTTCCGTGACCTGGCCGCACAGGACGACGTGCGTGACGCCGAGCTCCCACAGCAGATAGGCGAGCGGTGTCTCGTAGAAGATCGAGTGCCGGGCCTTGACGACGAACAGCGAGTCGTCGTCCGGGGTGACGGGCTGCACCAGGTCGGCGTGCGGACCGTCCAACGCCGCCCGGACGATCTCACCGTGATGAGAACGCCACTGCCCGAAGTTGTCGTTCGCATACACCACGGCCGTACCCGCCGAGCGTGCGGCGGCGAGCAGATCGCCGACCACCGGCACGATCTTCCGTGCGGAGGGCAGGAGCAGGTCCGCGTCCTCGTGGTCGTACGTGTGGATCATGTCGATCACGATCAGCGCGGTCCGTCCGGTGGCGGTGGGCTCGCTCACGGCTTCAGGAGGGTCTTGACCATGCCGCCCTCCTTGGCCTGGAAGATCGCGTAGGCCGCGGGTACTTCTTCCAGGGACAGCCGGCGCGTGGCGAAGCCGTCGACGCCGAGCGGGTCCTCGTCGGCGAGGTGAGGACGAATCGTCTCGTGTCCAAGAATGTCGCCGGGGTCGAGATAGGGGCGGAAGACCTCGTACAGATGCAGGTCTGAGCCGCACAAGCCGGTGGTCGTCACCTTGCCGACGATGTCGTCCGGCTGCTCGATCCCGGGATCGGGAACCTGGTCGACGCGTACGTTGCGCCGACCCTGCCACGTCACAGCACGCATATGGACGCGCCTCCTCCGGTCTGGTGAGACACCCTGCGTACCCCGGGAAGGACAGGTGATGCGTGCGGTCACGCAGCCGGGGGACATACGAGGCGCCGAGCAGGGAACTCGTGACCCCGCGACAACGGACCAGGAGGAAGCCGTGCACGAACGAGCGAACCGCCCCGTGCGGCCCGAGGGGCCGACGCCCAAGGACATGCAGGACCAGCAGGCAGGAACCGGACGGGATCCGTGGGATCCCGTCACCGAGGAGTCTCAGGAAGCCGGCCGTGAGGAGCCAGACCGGCGCGACGAAGAGCCCGAGGACGTGCCCGAGACCGACGAGGCCGGATCGGGACGCCGCGGCGGACGCCCACACCCAGGAAGCCCCAACCCGGACCACCCTGTGCCGGAGGAGCCCTCCGGCTGAGGCGGGCGGACGACGCACGCACCCGCACCACGAGGGCCACTTGTCCGGTTGAACATCGTCGCGCGGGGAACCCGGCGCGCATGCCCCCCGATATGGATCACACCAGGGCTCCCGTCCTCGAGGCGATGGCCGAACACCGTCGGCTGTCGAGGCTCGATTTCACTCCGCCCGGACACAAACAGGCGCGCGGCGCCGATCCAGCCGTCCGTGAGGTACTGGGTGACGCCGTGTTCCAAGGCGACGTCCTTGCCTCCGGCGCCCTCGACGACCGGCGCACGCGCGGCCACGTGCTGGAACGCGCCGAACGGCTGATGGCCGACGCGGTGCACGCCGAGCACACGTTCTTCTCCACGTGCGGCAGTTCACTCTCCGTCAAGGCGGCCATGCTGTCCGTCGCGGGGCCGCACGAGAAGCTCCTGGTGGGCCGGGACGCTCACAAGTCCGTCGTGTCGGGCCTGATCCTCTCGGGCATCCGGCCGGTATGGGTCGAACCCCGCTGGGACACGGAGCGCCACCTCGCGCATCCTCCGGCCGCCGCTGACTACGAGCGCTCCTTCGACGCACACCCCGACGCGAAGGGCGCGCTCGTCACCAGCCCGACCCCGTACGGCAGTTGTGCATCCCTCGGCACTCTCGCCGAGATCTGTCACCGCCGATCCTCCCCACTGATCGTGGACGAGGCCTGGGGCGCCCATCTGCCGTTCCACTCTCGTCTCCCGTCGTGGGCCATGGACGCCGGGGCCGACATCTGTGTGACGAGCATTCACAAGATGGGCAGCGGGCTCGAACAAGGCTCGGTGTTCCACCTCCAGGGCGGCTTGATCGACCCCGCCCTGCTCGCATCGCGCGCCGACCTGCTCGGCACCACCAGCCCGTCCGTCCTCATCTACGCGGGTCTGGACGGCTGGCGGCGACAGATGGCGCTGCACGGGTCCGAGCTGCTCGGCCGCGCGCTGGACCTGGCCGCGGACGTACGGGCCGAGATCGAGAAACTCGACGGTCTGCACGTGAACGACCGGACGGACTTCGGCGGGCCCGCGCTCGCCGATGACCTCGACCCCCTGCCAGTGGTCATCGACGTGAGCGGCCTGGACACCACGGGGTACGCGGCCGCGGACTGGCTGCGCGCACGCCGCTCGGTGGACGTCCATCTGAGCGACCATCGCCGGATCAGCACCCAACTGACCCACGGCGACGACCACGACACCACGGACGTACTGCTCGACGCTCTGCAGGCCTTGACCCGAGCGGTCGGAGCTCTCCACCCTGCGCCACGGGTCGAGGTCCCGTCTCCGGACGAACTGCGGCTCGAACAGGTCGACCTGCCACGGGACTCCTACTTCGGCCCGTTCATCGACGTGCCGTGGACGGATGCCGCGGGCCGGACTGTGGCGGAGATGCTCACCCCGTACCCGCCCGGCATTCCGGCCGCGCTCCCCGGCGAACGCCTTGAGGAGCCAGTGCTCCGCTATCTGCGCTCCGGCGTCACCGCCGGAATGAACGTGCCGGACGCCGCCGACCCGCGCCTCGACACGGTCCGAGTCGTGCGCACGGAAGCCGACGCCCCGCTCGCCGACCCGGCGCGCCGACCCCACGACTGACTCCGTGTACGAGCGCCGGGCGCGGGTACTCGGCGGCCGTCCGACACGCCGCGGCACCCCGGCACCACGCGGCCACCGAAACGCGAGGCACTTCATGGCACACACGGTCCGCGACGCGATGACCGAAGGCGCGATCGCCGTGCGGCCCGGCACTCCCCTCACGCACGTCGCCCGGATCATGCGCGACGAGAACATCGGCACCGTCCTGGTCGCCGACGGCGGGCGACTGATCGGCCTGATCACCGACCGGGACATCGCCCTGCGCGCCGTGGCCGACGGAGCGGTTCCTCGGTACGTGGACGTAGCCGACCTGTGTACGAAGGATCCCGTCTGCGTGGACCTCGACGACGGGACGGACCGGGCCACGGCGCTGATGCGTCGCCACGCGATCCGCAGGCTGCCTGTGACGAGCGGTGACCGGCCTGTCGGCGTGATCAGCATCGGCGACCTCACCGAACAACACGATCCGCATTCCGCCCTGGCAAAGATCTGCAGGGCCGCGCCCAGCCCGGACCACGGGCCCGTACGGCGCTGAGAGCCCTCCCGAGACCGAGGAGCGACCGATGACCGACCCCAAACAGGAACAGCGCGACGCGGCACGGGCGGCCGACCCGGCCGCCGGCCCACTCACCACGGACCAGGGGGTGACGCTCGACCACACCGACGACTCGCTCACGGCAGGCGAGCGCGGGCCCACCCTGATGGAGGACTTCCACTTCAGGGAGAAGCTCACCCGCTTCGACCACGAGCGCATTCCGGAGAGGGTCGTGCACGCCCGGGGCGCGGGCGCCTACGGCTGGTTCGAACCGTACGCGTCCTGCGCGGAATTCACCCGGGCCGGATTCCTCCAGGACCCGTCCGTACGCACTCCCGTGTTCGTGCGCTTCTCGACCGTCCAGGGGCCGCGCGGGTCGGCCGACACCGTGCGCGACGTCCGCGGCTTCGCCACGAAGTTCTATACACAGGAAGGCAATTACGACCTCGTCGGGAACAACTTTCCTGTCTTCTTCATTCAGGACGGCATCAAGTTCCCCGACTTCGTGCACGCGGTGAAACCCGAGCCGGACACCGACATTCCCACGGGGGCCTCGGCTCACGACACGCTCTGGGACTTCGTGTCCCTCCAGCCCGAGACACTGCACGCCATCATGTGGCTGATGTCGGACCGGGCGATCCCACGCAGCTACCGGATGATGCAGGGCTTCGGCGTGCACACGTTCCGGTTCGTCGCCGCCGACGGCCACGGCACCTTCGTGAAGTTCCACTGGACTCCCACGCTGGGCGCGCACTCCCTCGTCTGGGACGAGGCGCAGGAGTGCCAGGGCCGCGACCCGGACTTCAACCGGCGTGACCTGTGGGACGCCATTGCCGCCGGCGCCTGCCCGGAGTGGGAGCTCGGTGTGCAACTCGTGCCCGAGGAAGACGAGTTCGCGTTCGACTTCGACCTGCTCGACGCCACGAAGGTCATCCCGGAGGAGCAGGTCCCCGTCCGGCCGATCGGCCGGATGGTCCTGGACCGCAACCCGGACAACTTCTTCGCCGAGACCGAACAGGTCGCCTTCCACACAGCCAACGTGGTGCCGGGCATCGATTTCACCAACGACCCGCTGCTCCAGGCCCGGAACTTCTCCTACCTCGACACGCAGCTGATCCGTCTCGGCGGGCCGAACTTCGCCCAGATCCCCGTGAACCGGCCGGTGGCCCCGGTACGGACCAACCAGCGTGACGGATACCACCAAGGGGCGCTGCACACCGGAACCAACTACTCGCCGAACTCTCTCGGCGGGGGCTGCCCGGCCCTGGCCGGTCCCGAGGCCGAGCAGGCCTACACACACCACGCAGAGCGTGTCGACGGCGCCAGGATCCGCCGCCGCAGCCCCAGCTTCGAGGACCACTACAGCCAGCCCGCCCTGTTCTGGAACAGCATGGCTGACTGGGAGAAGGAGCACATCGTCCAGGCGTTCCGCTTCGAGCTCGGCAAGGTCGGGACGCAGGAGGTGCGGGCCCGCACCGTCGACCAGCTGTCCCATGTTGACCGCTCCCTGGCGATCGACGTGGCCAGGGGCGTCGGAGTACCCGAGCCGCCGGACCGCACAGCGCCGAACCGGGGTGGCCCCACCTCCCCCGCCCTGAGCCTTGAGGCGCTGCGCGGCGACGGCTCGGTGCGTACCCGGCAGATCGCTGTGCTCGTCTCCGACGGCGTGGACCACGCCGAGGTGGAGTCCGTTCGTGACGAAATGGCCTCCAAGGGTGCGGCCGTCGAGGTGATCGCGCCGGCTGACGGCACGGTCACCGGGTCCGACGGCGAGCGACTGTCCGTCGACCGTGCCCTCCCCACGGTGGCGTCCGTGCTCTACGACGCGGTGCTCGTACCGGGCGGCCCGGTCGGAACACCCGGACTCGCCACCGACCCGGATGTGGTGCGTTTCGTACGAGACGCCTACCGGCACGGCAAACCGATCGCCGCACTCGGCTCGGGGGTGGGCGTGCTCTCCCGCGTGGTGCCCGACGAGATCCGCACCTCGACGCAGTCGGGAACGGCCGTCTCTGACCAGGGCGTGGTCACGGACGCTACGCCGGGCGTCGCGCAGGCGGAGTTTCTGCGCGCGTTTGTCGACGCGGTCGCGGCCCATCGGCATCATGGGCGCCCACGGGTGCAGGCCTGACGCGCGCCGTCCACCACGACACCCGACCCTACTTCGGAAAAGCGTGATCACCGTGTCCGCACCGCTCACACACGTGTCCGTGACACCGCACCGGTCCGCCACGCTGAAACACGACGCCGCCCTGCTCAGAGAGGGACTTTCCGGACTTCCGTCCGCTTTCCTCGGTCTGGAACTGCACTACACCGCGCTCGACCCCTTCGCTGTGCGCATCACTCTGGAAGTCGACGGCGCGTCGGTGCGCTGGGTCCTCTCCCGGGAGATGTTCGTCCAGGCGCTCGACGGCCTGGCCGGGGACGGCGATGTCGCGGCCTGGCCCGTGCTCCACGGGGCCGGCGCGCCCGACACCCTCCGCCTCCGCCTGGGCCCCGCCGACGGCTACGCCGTGTTGGAGGCGGACCACGACGTGGTAGCCACCTGGCTCAACGTCACGCTACGGCTCGTACCACCGGGCACCGAAGAGGCGTACATCGACTGGGACGGCTTTCTCACCGACCTCGCGGGGGACGTCTGACGCGCCTCCCCCGGACACCGCCCACCGCACTGGCCGAGCGCTGACGGCAACTCCCAGCAGCTGCACTCGATCTCACCGGGCGGGACTGGCCGGCGGCCGAACTGGCCCGCCCGGATCCCCGGACTGCGCTTCGGAGCGGAGACGGGAAGGTCAGAGTCTCCCTGTGCGATCCCGCGGAAACCTGGGCTGCTGGAGGCTGGCACCGGCTTCTCCGTCCTGGTGCGGTCCCGCCTCACCGGCAGCGAATGGCGCCTGGCGCCGGCCCTGGGACAGCTTGCACAGCTCGGCAAGCGCGCCCCCGGAGTCGAGGAGTTCTTCGAAGGTGCCCGACTCGGCGACGCGGCCTCCAGCGAGCACGATGACGCGGTCCGCGATGCGCGCGTTGTCCACGTTGTGGGTGACGAAGAGGGCGGCCTTACCTGCGGCGAGCTTCTTGAACCGGCTGATCACAAGGTGCTCGGCGCGGGTCGAGAGTTATCTATAGCTGTCAATTGACGGTCCGAGTTGAAAGGCATGGTTGCCCCCAGGCACGTAACGCATGTCTGAGGTCAGTTCGACCGCTGCGCCGTGCCGGGATGCCGCACACGGCGCAGCGGATCGGAATCAGCAGCCCTCTGTCTCGAGCTCAGCCCAGCTCGTAGCGATCGAGTGCAGTACGAACATGATTGAGCCCCGCCACTCTCCAGTGGTCCCGGTCAGGCATCTGGTCTGCCCGGCGCCAGCGCCAGGCCGAGAACATCGCCCAGTTCAGGGCGCGGCACTGGTGAATCAGGCCGTGGTCAGCCCCCAGATAGTGCATCGCCACTTCTTCGGGTGCATGGGCGAGGTCGAACTCGATC
>NZ_WWIA01000404.1 GCF_009870065.1 Streptomyces sp. SID5785
TAGGGCGGGCGGCGCCGCCGTGGTCGTGGATGTGGTCATGGGAGATCAGTCCTCCGCCGCGAGCAGGCCCGAGCGCTTGCGCATCAGCAGCATGGTCACGGCCATGGCGATGGCGAACAGGACGAGCGAGAGCACGCACGCCGCGCCGGTGTTGAAGTTCTGGAAGCCCATCGAGTAGACGAGCTGGGGGACCGTGAGGGTCGAGTGGTCGGGGTAGCCGGGCTGGATGACCGAGCCGGGGCCGATGGAGACGCCCGAGGCGAGCTTCCCGGCGACGAGCGCCTGCGTGTAGTACTGCATCGTCTGCACGACCCCGGTGACCACGGCGAACATGACGATCGGGGTGATCGACGGCCAGGTCACGTAGCGGAACTTCGCGAAGGCGCCGGCCCCGTCGAGGTCGGCGGCCTCGTACTGCTCCTTCGGCACGTCGAGCAGGGCGGCCATGAAGATCACCATGAGGTCGCCGATGCCCCACAGCGAGAGCAGGACGAGCGAGGGCTTGGCCCAGGTCGGGTCGTTGAACCAGTTGGGCCCGTCGAGGCCGATCTTCGCGAGGATCTCGTTGACCGGTCCGGTCGCCGGGTTGAGCAGGAAGACGAAGGCGACCGTGGCCGCGACCGGCGGCGCCAGGTAGGGCAGGTAGAACGCGGTGCGGAACAGGCCGACGCCGCTCTTGATCTTCGTGACCAGCAGCCCGAGCGAGAGCCCGAAGACCACCCGCAGCGCCACCATGACCACGACCAGCCAGAGCGTGTTCCACAGGGCAGGACCGAACAGCGGCATGTCCTGGAACACGTACTTCCAGTTCCTCAGCCCCACGAACGTGGGCGCCTTGATCTGGTTGTAGTGCATGAACGAGAAGTAGACGGTGGCGAGGAGCGGGTACGCGAAGAAGACGCTGAACCCGATCAGCCAGGGGGAGAGGAAGCCCAGCGTGCGCAGCCTGCGGCGCGCGGGCCGGGAGAGGGTGAGTGCCATGCGCGGGTCCTCAGTTCTGCGACTGCAGGGTGTCGGCGTCGATGAGCTTGTCGAGGCGTTTCAGCCCGGCCTTCAGATCGGGCACCTTGCCCGCCTCCTCGGTGTACGAGAAGTCCTGGAGCTGGACCACGTACATGCCGCCGTTCGTCGACGGGGGCAGCACCTGGCTGTACTTGTTCTTCGCGATGTCGAGGAAGGTGCGGAAGCTCGGATCGGCGTCCAGCTTCGGTGACTTGAGGGCGGCGAGCGTGGAGGGCACGTTGTGGATCGCGTTGGCGAAGCGGACGACCTGGTCGGTGTCGGCGGTCAGGAACCGGACCAGTTCCCAGGCCGCGTTCTGGTGCTTGCTGCTGTGCGCGATGCCGGCCACCGTGCCGGTCAGATACCCGCGCCCGTACGTCTCGGCCCGGTCGTCCGGCACCGGCAGCGGCGCGACGCCCCAGTCGAACTTCGCCTTGGCCTCGTCGAGCATGAGGCCGCGCCACTCGCCGTCGAGGTGCATGGCGAGCTTGCCGGTCAGGAAGGCGTTCTGGTTCGACATCTCGTCGCCGAACGAGGTCCGGAACCGCTCCAGGGCGCTGTAGCCGCCCTGCGCGTCCATCAGCTTCCCGGTGGTCCTCAGGAAGTCGTAGGTGGCGGGGTCCTTCGCGAGCCGCGCCTTGCCGTTCTTGTCGAAGTAGGTCGGGCCCCACTGCGCGAACAGCCGGTCGGGGCTGTTCTGGTAGAGCCGGAAGTTCGGCATGAACCCGACCCGCTGGTAGGTGTCGCCCGACTTCTTCGTGAGCTTCTTCGCGTCGGCGACGAACTCGGACATGGTCCGCGGCGGCCGGGAGATCCCGGCCTCCCTGAACGCGTCCTTGTTGTAGTACATGCCGAACGCGTCCGCGAGGAGCGGCAGCGCGCACTGGTTGCCGTCGTAACTCGTGTAGTCGAGCAGGGACTTGGGGAAGGTCTTGGTCTTGTCGAGCCCGCTCTTCTTCATGAACGGGTCGAGGTCCACCCACATCCCGGAGTCGCAGTACTGGCCGACGTTGTTCGTGGTGAAGGACGACACGACGTCGGGGGCCTCGTCACCGCCGGCCCGCAGGGCCTGGTTGGTGGTGGCGTCCGAGACGTTGCCGGTGGACTCGACCTTGATGTTCGGGTGCAGCTTCTCGAAGCGGGCGATCGAGTCGTCGATCGCCTTCACCTCGCCGGGCGCCGACCAGCCGTGCCAGAACTTCAGCGTGACGGGCTTCGTCGGGTCGTCGGCGGCGCTTCCGGTGCTCGGATTGGCGCAGCCGGCGAGCAGCAGTCCGGCCGCGGCGAGCCCCACGGGGGCGCGCAGGGGTATGCGCCATCGCGGCATGGCGAACGTCCTTTACGGGTGGGTGAGTTGGTGTGCTGGGCTGTGCTGTGGGGTCTGTGAGGGAGGTTCGGGGGCTCAGGCGCCGCTGGTGTCGAAGACGGTGTCGCGGGCCTGGGTGAGGGCGGTGCGCAGGGCGCCGGTGAGGATGGGGTCGCCGTCGAGCTCGCTCGTGCGCAGCAGCGGTCGGGGCAGGGCGAGCCCGGTGAGCTCCTCTTCGACGCGGGCCCGCAGGGCGTCGCCGCCGGCCTGGGCGACCTGGCCGGACAGCACGACGAGTTCGGGGTCGACGACCGCGACGACGGCGGCGAGCCCGGTCGCGAGGCGCCGGGCCACCTCGTCACGGACCGGGCCGTCGGCGAGCGCCACCGCCAGGTCCTTCTCGCCGCCCGCCAGGTGGCGCACGGCCGGGGCGGCGATCAGGCTCTGGAAGCCGCCCCCCGCGTCGTCACGGGCGTAGGCGCCGGTGCCGCCGCGGGCCAGCGGGGCGCCGGGCAGCGGCATGTAGCCGATCTCGCCCGCGCCGCCGGTCGCCCCGCGCAGCAGGACACCGCCCAGCACGATCGCGGCGCCGACGCCCTCGTCCACGTAGGCGAGGACGAAGTCGTCGTGGTCCTGGGCGGCGCCCTCGTACTGCTCGGCGATCGCCGCCAGGTTGACGTCGTTCTCGATCGAGACGGGCGTGCCGAGCACCTCGGCGAGCTCCGCGCTCAGGGTGCGCGAGTGCCAGCCCGGCAGGTGCGGGGCGTACCGCAGTGCGCCGGAGCGCGGGTCGATCGCGCCCGGCGTGCCGATGACGGTGGCGGCCAGGTCGTCGTGGCCGAGACCGGCCCCGCGCAGCGCCCCGTCGACCGCCTCGGCGACGAGCTGCGCCGTGCGGTGCCGCACGTCCTCGGCGACGGCGTGCGCCTCGATCCGGCAGCGGCCGCGCTCGGCGCCGGTGATGTCCGCGACGACGGCCGTGATGCCGGTCGGGTCGGCGGACAGCGCGGCGACGTGGGCGGCGGCCGGGGCGATCTCGTACAGGGTCGCGTTGGGCCCCGGACGGCCGGTCTGGCTGCCCGTGGTGCGGACGAGCCCGGCCGCCTCGAGCCGCCCGAGAATCTGCGAGGTGGTCGGCTTGGACAGGCCCGTCAGCTCCCCGATCCGGGTGCGGGTGAGGGGCCCGTGGGCGACGAGGAGGTCCAGCGCGGCGCGGTCGTTCATGGCGCGGAGCACGCTCGGCGTGCCGGGGGTGCCCGGGGCGGAACCGGCCATGAGACTGCCTCCTCGCTGCGGCGGTGCGCCGCGGTGCGGTGACCCGTGCGGTGCGCCGTCGCACTGTTAGGAAAGTTTCCTATTGGATGCGAGGAAGGTAAGTCGCGGGTGAAGGGGGCGTCAATAGGGTCCGGGCCCCGGGCAACCAACTCGTTATCGGCGCGACGCCTCCCGGGACGCCACGCCCGTCACGCCCCCTCACACCCGCAGCGCGTACACCGTGCCGCCGGAGTCGAGGACCACCGCCGTCTTCCCGCTCGCCGCCGGGGTGCGCGTGGTCATGCCGTCGAACTGGCCCGACCACAGCGTCCGTCCGCGCCGCGCGTCGACGATCCGCAGCCGGGTCCACTCCTGGAACAGCCGCTCCGTGCCCATCTCGGTGAGCTGCACGTACGGGCCGGCCGGCCGCGCGCTCCCGCCCCCGGCGTCCCACCGCTCGGCGCCGTCCGCCGCGTCCACGCACACCGGCCCGTCCGCGGTGGCCAGCAGGAACGCGCCGCCCGGTATCCCCGTGCTCGCCCGGTCCGCCAGACCCGCCTCCTCGTACGTGCGGTCGTACGTCCACGCCGGTGCGCCGGTGTGCACGTTCAGGGCGGTCGGCCTCCTGCGGGAGCCCGCGGGCAGGGGGAGGAGCACCGAAGCACCCGAGACCAGCTCACCCAGCGGCTGGTGGGCGCCCACGGTGAACTCGTCCGGCTTCGTCGACCGGAACGGGCTGCGCCACGTCACCTTGCCCGTGTCCACCGAGCGGCCGACGAGGTCGACGGGTTCCTTCGTGCCCTTCTCGTAGCAGAGCAGGGTCCTGCCGACGGTGTGCGCGGTGTCCCCCAGCGGGCTGAAGTCGGGCCGGGTCCACGCCACCTTCCCGGTCCTGCCGTGCACGGCGTTGCCGCCCGAGCACAGGAGCAGGTCGCCGGCCACGGTCCAGGAGATGCTGGACGCGGTGGGCGCCAGATCGCCGTTCACCCAGGCGGAGTCGCCGGTGCGGGCGTCCTTCGCGGCCAGGATGTTGTCCGAGCGGTGGATCAGCAGTCCGCTCGGCCGGTGGATGTCGAGCCGCATCTCACCGGACTCCGTGGACTGGTTCCCCCACAGCCGCTTTCCGGTGGCGGCGTCCATCGACTCGACCGCGCCGCCCGGGTAGTCGGGGTGCTGGGTCAGGGCGAGCAGGGTGTCGCCGACGACCGTGAAGTGGGTGTCCCGGGACCACTTCTGCCGGAACGCGTGCGTCCACAGCCGTGTGCCGGTGGCGAGGTCGAAGGTGTGGACGGCGGCGGGCTTGCGGTAGTAGTCGCCGGAGCCGACGTGCACCCGGCCGCCCGCCACGACGAGGTCCGGGCCGTCGGAGTTGCGGACGTCGACGTCCGCGAGCTCGTGCGACCACCGCACCGGGCCGCGCTCAGGGCCGCCGGTCAGGTACGCGACCCCCGCCCCGGCCGCGGCCAAGCCGAGCGCGATGCCCCCGCCGCGCAGGAGGAGACCGCGGCGGCTCAGGGGCGCGGGCGCCGGGGCGGCGGGCGCGGTGTCCGGGCCGGGCGCGGACGGGGGGACGGACGCGGTCGCGGTGGTCGCGCCGGGTCCGGTGGCCGCG
>NZ_WWIA01000405.1 GCF_009870065.1 Streptomyces sp. SID5785
GCCTCCTTGGAGCCGCGCGTGCGGCGGGCCCGGGTGGGGGTGACGGGGGCGGCGTCCGCGGAACGTCGACGTGCGGGGGAGGGACGCCGGGGGTGCTGTGGGGTACACCGTTCGCACCGCGATGACCACGAGCAGCGGGATCCGTGCTCCTGACGCGGGAAGTGCGCGGCGCCGTGCCCGGCCGCCGCAGGGGTGACCTGCCGGAGCAACCAGCTCTGGAACCGCTCCCAAAAACGTAGCAGCGGGATGATGGCGCGACAAGGGACGCGGAGAGTCAGAGGTAACGTGCCGTTCACCGCGCCGTGTCATGGCGCGGAGCTTCCCGGGGGCAGAACCGCCCACTGCGTCACGCAAGTGCACAGCCGTGACGCGCGGGTGAGCTCCCAGACCATTGACACGGCTCTCACCCGCCCCCACCATGAGGGCGCGCGGCGCCAGGACGCTCGACCGACTGGAAGCGCTACCAATCCAGCGGGACGGGGTGGCGATCGCCGGTATGTGCCGTCCTCGCCCCGCACCACCTGACGCGTTCGCGGGTCCACATGTGCACCAGGCCGCCCGGCCCCATCCCCGTACGAAGGAGACCTCAGCTCATGAGCAGAGTGAGACGGTTGCTCGTTCCCGTCGCGTGTGCGGCCCTCGCCGCCGGAGGGCTCGGCGGCGGAGCCGCCGCCGCGGCGCCCGGCGGCCCGGCGGCTGATCACGTGCTGCCCAGGAACACCCGCTTCTACGTCGACCCCGAGGCCGGCGCCGCCCGGCAGGCGGCCGCCGACCTCAGGGCAGGGAGGGTCGAGGACGCCCTGCGCATGGCCGAACTGGCCTCCTGGCCCCAGGCGATCTGGCTCGACCACGGCACCCCCACCGAGATCGGAAAGGCCGTCAGGAAGACGATGCGGGCGGCCGAACGGACCCGTACGGTGCCAGTGTTCGTCCTCTACAACGTCACCGGACGCGACTGCAGCTTCTACTCGGCCGGCGGCGCGGACAGCCCCGAGGAGTACCGCGCCTGGGTCCAGGCCGTGGCCGACGGCGTCGGCACGGGACGCGCGATGGTCGTCGTCGAGCCCGACGGGCTGGCGCTGCTGCCGCAGGACTGCCCCGAGGGCGACCCGGACGGCACCCGCACCGAGGAGCGCTACGCCAACATCCGGGCCGCGGTGGACATCATGGGGTCGAAGCCGAGGACGTCCGTGTATCTCGACGGCGGCAGCAGCAACTGGCAGCCCGTCGGCGACCTGGCGGGGCGCCTGATCAAGGCCGACCTGGCCAAGACCCAGGGCTTCGCCCTGAACGTCTCCAACTACCAGCCGACCGACCAGCTCAACAGGTACGCCACCTGGGTCTCCCAGTGCGTGTGGTACGCCACGGAGGGCCCGGCCGAGGCGCGGGGCAGGACGGACACCTGCGCCAGCCAGTACTACTCGCCTGCCGCCCCCAACGACGGGCAGCCCGGAAACGCCGTCGACTTCTACGACCCCTCGACCTGGAAGTGGGTCGACGCGTGGTACGACCGGACGGTGGGGCACCCGCCGGTCGGGGAACTCTCGCACTACGTCCTGGACAACAGCCGCAACGGTCTCGGCGCCTGGACACCACCGGCGGGCAAGTACACCGACCCCGAACCCTGGTGCAACGCACCTGGGCGGGGCATCGGCGTGCGGCCCACGGCCGACACCGGGCGGCCGCTGGCCGACGCCTACCTGTACGTGAAGACGATCGGGGAGTCGGACGGCACCTGCCACCGCGGCACGGCTGGACCCGTCGACCCCGAGTACGGCATCGAGGACCCGCCGGCCGGCGCCTGGTGGCCGGAGTTCGCCCACACCCTGGCGAGGGACGCGAAGCCGGCGCTCACGTTCAACACCGGTCACTGACCGCGGGGCGTGCCGACGGGTGGGCCGCAGCGGGCAGGCGCCGGTCGGCACACCCGCCCGGGCCCGCCCTGCCGGGTGATGATCATGTGTGGATAGGCTGTGTTCATGTCACGTCTACGCGTCACCCTCGCCGCCGTTCTCGCCGGGACGGCCCTGCTGACCTCCTGCTCCTCCGGCGGCGACGCGGCCGACTCCGACCACGGAACGCGGCAGGCGGACAAGCCGGCTGCCGCGCCCGCCGCGGAGCCGATCACCCGGGAGATCAGCCAGGCACACCTCACGCAGGCCCTGCTCGGCGACGGCGAGAACCTTCCCGGCTACTCCCTGCACGGCGACAAGGACGTGACCGACGGCCGGTACTGCAACGCGGCCGAGGACGCCGACACCGCGCCCCGGGGCTGGGTCCGCGGCGGCGACTCCTCGTACGAGCACAACGGCTCCACCGTCGAGATGGCGTACATCGCGATCTGCCTCTTCGACTCGACCGACGCCGCCCACCGCCAGTACACGACGTGGAAGGGCGACGGGACGCGCAAGCAGGTGACCCCGAAGAAACCGCTGGGGGACGAGAACACGCTCGTCGCCGTCGGGGACGACTCCTTCTACGGGTACCTCCGCTCGGGCCGGGCCACGGTCCGCGTCCGGGTCGAAGGCGGAGCCGCGGGCGATCCGTCGGGTGCGCAGACCATGCTGGCCGCAACGCTCAAGCGGCTCCAGCAGCTTCAGGACGGACAGCCGGCGACCGCGACCGCGGCCGACGAGCAGGCCGGCGCGCGGCAGTAGCATCCGCCGCGCAGCGGGACCGGGTGGTGTCGCGGGCACGGGCGGCAACGGCCCCTCCGCCGTGTCACCCTCCCGGCGGCGGCCGGAGCCGGAGCCGTTCTGCCGACGGCAGAGGCACCGCCCGTCGGCACGCGGCGACGGCTACGGTCCGGTCACATGACGACGTTCACGACGCGCACGGTCGCGTACCCGGCGGACGGCCTGACGATGACCGGCTACCTCGCGCTCCCGGCCGGTACCGACCGACGGCCCGCGGTGCTGCTCGGCCCGGAGGGCATGGGACTCGGCGACGTCGAGCGCCGCCGGGCCGATGCGCTCGCCGAGCTGGGATACGTGACGCTGGCCTTCGACCTCCACGGCGGGCGCTACCTCGGCGACCCCGAGGAGATGCTGGCCCGCTGCCTGCCGCTGCTCGCCGATCCCGACCGGATGCGGGGTGTCGGCCACGCGGCGCTCGACGTGCTGCGCGCCGAACCGCGTACCGACCCCGACCGGATCGCCGCCGTGGGCTACGGCACCGGGGGCGCCATCGGACTCGAACTCGGGCGCGACGGCGCCGCGTTGCGCGCGATCGCGACCGTCAACGGGCTCACCACCGGCCGACCGGGCGAGGCGGCACGCCTGCGCTGCCCGGTGTGGGCCGGGGTCGGGTCGGAGGACCCGATCATGCCGCCCGCGCAACGGGACGCGTTCACCGCCGAGATGCAGGCCGCGGGCGTCGACTGGCGCCTCGTGGTCTACGGCGGCGCTCTGCACGCCTTCCACCACCCGCCCGTCGACCATCCCACCGTCCCCGGCGTCGGCCACCACCCACGGCACGCGCAGCGCGCCTGGCGCGATGTCGTCGACCTGCTCGCCGAGTGCCTGCCCGTGACGGGCTGAAGCGGTCGGCGCGAGCGCCGACACCCGTCGGGGCCGGCGTCCGCCCTCAGGCCGAGCCCCGCAGGACCAGCGAGGTCGCCGTGATGACCGTGGCCTGCGCCGGAGCCGCGGAGCCCCGGCCGTCCAGCTTCCGGATCAGGAGCCGGGCCATCGTGCGGCCCATCCCCTCGATGTCCTGCCGGACCGTGGTCAGGGGCGGATCGGTCGTGGTGGCCACCGGCGCGAGGTCGTCGAACCCGACGACGGCCACGTCCTGCGGCACGGCACGCCCGCGCTTGCGCAGCGCACGCAGCGCGCCCCTGGCCATGAGGTCGCTGGCCACGAAGAGGGCGTCCAGGTCCGGGTGACGGTCCAGGAGTCCGGCCGTCGCACGCTCACCGCCCTCGTCGGTGAAGTCGCCCTGGACGACGAGTGAGGGGTCGCCGTCGAACAGGACGTCCCGGTAGCCGTCCAGCCGGTCCATCCCCGCCGCAAGAGCCTGCGGCCCGGCGATGTGCCCGATCCGCCGGCGCCCCCGGGCGACGAGATGGCGTACCGCCTCTCTCGCCCCGCCCCGGTTGTCGGCGTCGACGTACGCGAGCGCGGACTCGCCGGGGATCGGCGTCCAGTGAGGGCGTCCGCCGTAGACCGTGGGCAGCGCGAGACGGCGCACGATCGCGGGCAAGGGGTCGTCGCGGTGCACCGAGAAGGCCAGTGCGCCGTCGACGTGTCCGCCGGCCAGGTACCGGTCGATCCGTCCGTGGTCGCCCGCTTCGTCCGCGAGGAGCAGGACCAACTGGAGGTCGTGGGCGACCAGTTCCTTGCTGATGCCGCGGATCTGGAGTCCGAAGTAGGGATCGGAGAAGATGCGGCCCTCCGGCTCGGCGATGATCACCGCGATGTTCCCGGTGCGTCTGGTGACCAGGGTGCGGGCCGCCCGGTTGGGGACGTAGCCCAGCTCCTGCACGGCCGCGGTCACCTTGGCCATGACCCGGCCGCTCACGCCCGCCGCGCCGTTGACCGCGCGGGAGGCGGCGGAGCGGGACACCCCCGCCCGCGCGGCGACCGCGTCGAGCGTCGGCCGGCCGGTCGAGGGCGGTGCGGACACGGAGCGCTCCTTGGGGAAGGGAAGAGTGGCCGTCCTGCGATCAGGCGTCAGCGCGTGCAGAAGTGGTAGCGCTTCCAGAGATTGGCCAACATCCTCGCGGGATGTCAAGCCGACGCGAGTCGACGAGAGTGTTGCCGGAGCCGCTCGACGGCCCTCGGAACAGCCAGTTCATGCTCGCGAGTCGGCGCACAGGGTGCGTGTGCGGGCGGGGCGCCCACCCCTGCGGCGAGAGAAGGGGGCGGCCGGGAACCTTGACAACGAAGAGGTCGCACTCCATCTTTCTGGAAGCGCTCCCAGTCTCTCGGCGGTGCGGATGCCGTGCCGCATCCGCGGGATCCCGAGGCTTCTCTCATTCACCCCTGCTGGACAAGGACCCCATGAGCATCGATGTGCAGCCGGCCGGCCCCCGCCGGCCCGAACACCGGCCCCTGCCCGCCCTCGACATCCCCGGCCTGCCGGCGGACTTCGTCTGGGGCACGGCGACCTCCGCCTACCAGATCGAAGGCGCCGCGGACACCGACGGCCGCACGCCGTCCATCTGGGACACCTTCAGCCACACCCCGGGCGCGATCGACAACGACGACCACGGCGACATCGCGTGCGACCACTACCACCGGATGCCCGACGACGTGCGGCTGCTCGGCGGACTCGGCCTGGACGCCTACCGCTTCTCCCTGTCCTGGCCGCGCATCCAGCCGGGCGGGCGCGGACCGGTGAACGCCAAGGGGCTCGACTTCTACGACCGCCTGGTGGACGAGCTGCTGGCGCAGGGAATCACCCCCTGGGCCACGCTGTACCACTGGGACCTGCCGCAGGAGCTGGAGGACCGGGGAGGATGGCCCGAGCGGGACACCGCGCACCGCTTCGCCGACTACGCGGAGCTGGCCGCAGGACGGCTGGGCGACCGCGTCCGGCACTGGATCACGCTCAACGAGCCCTTCTGCTCCGCCGTCCTGGGCTATCACGTCGGCTGCCACGCCCCCGGACGCCAGGACTTCCGGGCCGCGATCCGGGCGGTGCACCACCTCCACCTGGGCCACGGGCTGGCCACCCGGCGGATCCGGTCGGTGACGCCCGCGTCCACGCAGGTCGGCATCACCTTCAACCCCGCGCAGGTGTACGCGGCGTCCGACGCGCCGGACGACCTGGCCGCGGCCCGCCGGGCGGACGGGATGGGGGCCCGTATCTACCTCGACCCCGTCCTGCGCGGGCGCTACCCGGAGGACGTGGTCGAGGACCTCGCCCGCCAGGGCGTGACCCTGCCGATCGAGGCAGGTGACCTTGCGCTCATCGCCCAGCCCGTCGACTTCCTCGGGGTCAACTACTACTTCAGCGACGTCGTGGCGGCCGGGGCCGAGCCCGGTCGCACGGTGCAGGTCCCGCAGCCCGACCGCCCGGTCACCGCCATGCCGTGGGAGATCTTCCCGCAGGGCATGACCGACCTGCTCACCCGCATCGGCCGCGACTACCCCGGCATTCCGCTGTACGTCACCGAGAACGGCGCGGCCTTCGACGACGGCGTGTACGACACGGACGGCGCCGGACACATCCAGGACCATCACCGCACCGTCTACCTGGCCGACCACCTCGCGGCAGTGGGGCGTGCCCGCGCGGCCGGCGCCGACGTGCGGGGCTTCTTCGCGTGGTCCCTGATGGACAACTTCGAGTGGGCGTACGGCTACGACAAGCGCTTCGGCATCGTGCACGTCGACTACCGGACGCAGGTCCGCACGCCCAAGCAGAGCGGCCTGTGGCTGCGCGACGCCGCCGCTGCGCACCGGGCGCGGTAGGCGCGGACAGGTGTCGACGCGCACCTCTGTCGGCCTCGACAGCGTCAAGT
>NZ_WWIA01000406.1 GCF_009870065.1 Streptomyces sp. SID5785
CCGGGCCCGAGCCGCGACGCTGGCTGCCCGGGCACGACGTCCGGCACACGGAGTTCGGACCCGGCTGGGTGCAGGGCAGCGGGCTGGGGCGGGTCACGGTGCGGTTCGAGACGCCGTACGCGCGCGAGCCGGGCCGCGTGCGGACCTTCCGGGTCGATGATCCGGAGCTGTCCGCGGCCGATCCGCTGCCGCTGATCGAGCGGGAGCGGAGTACGGACTGAGCACGGGCGGAGAGCAGCGGGAGGGGCGGAGGGACGGCGGCCGGAGCGCGGGACGCGTGCGGCGCGCGGCCGCGGTGGAACCCGCGTCGGGCCGTGGTGGAGCGGGCGGTGCCTCAGGGCCTGGGTTCGTCCTCGGAACCGGCGATCCTGCCGAACGAGACGTCCCCCGCGGCGTCCGGCGCGGTGATGTCCAGACCGTAGTGGTGGTAGAGCTGCAGCTCCTGCTCGGGCGAGAGGTGACGGCCCACCCCGAAGTCGGGGGCGTCCTTGATCAGGGAGCGTTCGAAGGGGATGCGCAAAGTGCCCTCCACCAGCTCACTCGGCTCCAGCGGGACGAAGGCGTCGCGGCTGAAGAGGCCCGTCCGTATCGCCGCCCACTCGGGTACCCCGGTCGCGTCGTCGAGGTAGATCTCGTCGATGGTTCCGATCTTGGTTCCGTGGCGGTCGAACGCCTTGCGGCCGATCAGGTTGCGCGGATCGACATCGGTCTGCACTGTCCCTCCAGCTGGTCGCAACTCGTTGATACCCCCTACGAAAGAGCACATTGGTGATGACGGCCACTCGAGGGAACCCGCCAGGTCTGCGCTGGTAGGCTGGCAAACGGCTGCTGACCCCGTGCGGGAGAGTCCTCCGACACCGTCGGAGGCGCCGAAGGAGCAAATCCTCCCCGGAATCTCTCAGGCTCACGTACCGCACGGACGAGGTCACTCTGGAAAGCAGGGCGGGGTGCACGGTGTCCGCTCTCACCGACGGTGAAAACCGGCAGTTCCGTGATCGCGAGATCGGGCGGGCGGCCGGTGAAGCTCTCAGGTCGAGATGACAGAGGGGGAGGCCGTCCGGGCACCCGCGCCGTGGTGCCCCTCGCAGGTCGTACTGACCAGGAGGCCTCCGCCATGACCGTCAACCGTACTCCGCTCTCCCGGCTGGAGCAGGGGATCCCCTTCGAGCAGCGCCACATCGGCCCGGACGACGCCGCGCAGGCCAAGATGCTGGCGCAGGTCGGCTACGGCTCGCTCGACGAGCTGACGGCGGCCGCCGTGCCGGACGTCATCAAGAGCGCCGGGGCGCTGGACCTGCCGGGTGCCCGCACCGAGGCCGAGGTGCTCGACGAGCTCCGCTCCCTCGCGGACCGCAACCAGGTCCTGGGGTCGATGATCGGCCTCGGCTACTACGGCACGTTCACCCCGCCGGTCATCCTGCGGAACGTGATGGAGAACCCGTCCTGGTACACGGCCTACACGCCCTACCAGCCGGAGATCTCACAGGGCCGCCTCGAGGCGCTGCTCAACTTCCAGACGATGGTCGCCGAGCTGACCGGGCTGCCCACCTCCGGCGCCTCCCTGCTCGACGAGGGCACCGCCGCTGCCGAGGCCATGGCGCTGTCCCGGCGCATCGGCAAGGTCAAGGACGGCGTGTACCTGATCGACGCCGACGCCCTGCCGCAGACCGTCGCCGTGATCGAGACCCGCGCCGAGCCGACCGGCGTCGAGATCGTCGTCGCCGACCTCAGCGACGGCATCCCCGCCGAGATCGCCGAGCGCGGTGTCGTCGGCGTGCTGCTCCAGTACCCGGGCGCCTCCGGTGCCGTCCGCGACATCAAGCCGGTCGTCGACCAGGCGCACGAGCTGGGCGCCGTCGTCACGGTCGCCGCCGACCTGCTCGCCCTGACGCTGCTCACCTCGCCCGGTGAGCTCGGCGCCGACATCGCCGTCGGCACCACCCAGCGCTTCGGTGTCCCGATGGGCTTCGGCGGACCGCACGCCGGTTACATGGCCGTCCGCGAGAAGTTCGCCCGCTCGCTCCCGGGCCGCCTCGTCGGCGTCTCGGTGGACGCCGACGGCAACAAGGCGTACCGCCTGGCCCTCCAGACCCGCGAGCAGCACATCCGCCGCGAGAAGGCCACCAGCAACATCTGCACCGCCCAGGTGCTCCTGGCCGTCATGGCGGGCATGTACGCCGTCTACCACGGCCCCGAGGGCCTGAAGGCGATCGCCCGCCGCACCCACCGGTACGCGACGCTGCTCGCCGCCGGGCTCACCGCGGGTGGCGTCGAGGTCGTGCACGGCGCGTACTTCGACACCCTGACCGCGCGCGTCCCGGGCCGCGCCGAGTCCGTCGTGGCCGCCGCCCGCGAGGCCGGGGTCAACCTGCGGCTCGTCGACGCCGACCACGTCTCCGTGGCCTGCGACGAGACGACGACGCGGGGCCGGCTGGGTGTCGTGTGGGCCGCGTTCGGCGTCGACGCCGACATCGAAGCGCTGGACGCCGGCACGCCCGAGGCACTGCCCGCCGCCCTGCTGCGCACCGACGCCTACCTGAGCCACCCGGTCTTCCACCAGTACCGCTCCGAGACCGCGATGCTGCGCTACCTGCGCAAGCTCGCCGACCGGGACTACGCGCTCGACCGCGGCATGATCCCGCTGGGCTCCTGCACGATGAAGCTCAACGCGACGACGGAGATGGAGCCGGTCACCTGGCCCGAGTTCGGTCAGCTGCACCCCTTCGCGCCGGTCGAGCAGGCGCAGGGCTACCTCACGCTCATCCAGGAGCTGGAGGACCGGCTCGCCGAGGTCACGGGCTACGACAAGGTCTCGCTCCAGCCGAACGCCGGCTCCCAGGGCGAGCTCGCCGGTCTGCTCGCGGTCCGCGGCTACCACCGGGCCAACGGCGACGAGCAGCGCACCGTCTGCCTCATCCCGTCCTCGGCGCACGGCACCAACGCGGCGAGTGCGGTCATGGCCGGGATGAAGGTCGTCGTCGTGAAGACCTCCGACGACGGCGAGGTCGACATCGCGGACCTGCGCGCCAAGATCGAGCAGTACGCCGACCAGCTGGCCGTCCTCATGATCACGTACCCGTCGACGCACGGGGTGTTCGAGGAGCACGTCGCCGACATCTGCGCGGCCGTGCACGACGCCGGCGGCCAGGTCTACGTCGACGGCGCGAACCT
The DNA here is from genome assembly GCF_009870065.1 of Streptomyces sp. SID5785. Lineage (GTDB taxonomy): Bacteria > Actinomycetota > Actinomycetes > Streptomycetales > Streptomycetaceae > Streptomyces. The sequence continues at coordinate 3,172 of NZ_WWIA01000406.1, forward strand.
GAACGCGCTGGTGGGCCTCGCCAAGCCGGGCCGATTCGGCGGCGACGTCTCGCACCTGAACCTGCACAAGACCTTCTGCATCCCGCACGGCGGCGGCGGCCCGGGCGTCGGCCCGGTCGGCGTCCGCGCGCACCTCGCGCCGTACCTGCCCAACCACCCGCTCCAGCCGAGCGCCGGTCCGGAGACGGGCGTCGGCCCGATCTCGGCCGCCCCGTGGGGCTCGGCCGGCATCCTGCCGATCTCGTGGGCGTACGTGCGTCTCATGGGCGGCGAGGGCCTCAAGCGGGCGACGCAGGTCGCGGTGCTCTCCGCCAACTACATCGCCAAGCGGCTGGAGCCGCACTTCCCGGTGCTGTACACCGGCCCCGGCGGCCTCGTCGCGCACGAGTGCATCATCGACCTGCGGCCGTTGAGCAAGGCGACGGGCGTGAGCGTCGACGACATCGCCAAGCGGCTCATCGACTACGGGTTCCACGCGCCGACCATGTCGTTCCCGGTCGCGGGCACGCTCATGATCGAGCCGACCGAGAGCGAGGACATCGGCGAGCTGGACCGCTTCTGCGAGGCGATGATCGCCATCCGCGGCGAGATCGAGAAGGTCGCGTCGGGCGTCTGGCCGGCCGACGACAACCCTCTGCGGAACGCTCCGCACACGGCCGGGATGCTCGGCGGGGACTGGGAGCACGCGTACAGCCGGGAAGAGGGTGTCTTCCCGGCCGGTGTGGTGGCCTCCGACAAGTACTGGCCGCCGGTGCGCCGGATCGACCAGGCCTTCGGCGACCGGAACCTGGTGTGCTCCTGCCCGCCCCTGGACGCCTACGAGGCGTGAGCGGCGAGGGGCGTGGCCGGCCGGCCACGCCCCTGCGGCGTCAGGCCGCCTTCACCACCGGGCTGACCGGGCGGTGCGGGGCGATGATCGTGCCGTTGGGCAGCAGCTCCCCGGTGTCCTCGAAGAGCAGTACGCCGTTGCAGAGGAGGCTCCAGCCCTGCTCCGGGTGGTGTGCCACGGGGAGAGCGGCCTCCCTGTCCGCGGAGTCTGCTGTCGGGCACGATGGCTGGTGCTGGCACATGGAGGGGATCTTTCGCTGCGAAGTGATCTCGATGACGGTGGTGCTGTCCGTGCTGGCTGTGCTGCGGCTCGATGGCGTGTTCATGGCCGCCCCCCGTTTTCAGTCGGTCGGAACCCAGTGTTGCCCTGCGGGCGTCGATCCGCAGGGATTTCGTTGCAGCGGTCCTCACTGGATTCAGACGCGTCACCCGTGCGGACGGTTCAGCCCAACTGCACTGTCACTTCGGATGGTTCGGGGTGACCTGACCGGACTAGCCCGGTCAGGTCACCGTCAGGCCGGCAGCGTGGCCCTGGCCGGCGTCAGCCGGAGGGTGAGCACGGGCAGCAACTCCGCGACGCGGTGCGGCCGGTGGGCCGCGATGCCCGGCGGCGCCGGAGCCAGCGGCACCAGGATGTCGTCCCCCGCCGGGTGCCCGGTCGCCCCGTCGGCGGCCGGGTCGCCGTGCAGCCACAGGGTGAGCATGTACAGCTCCGGCACCGAGAGCAGCCGCGGCTGCCAGTGCCCGCCGAGGGCGTCTGCCTGGCGCAGCGCCCGCTCGGTGGCCGTGACGTAGGGGCCCTCGAAGAAGTGGGAGAACGCCCAGCCGTCCGGGGTGAGCCGGGTGTCGGCGGCCGCCACCGCGTGGTCCCCGGACCGGATGAGGAAGCGCCAGCCGGTCAGCCGGGCGCGCGAGGGCCCGGTGGACTCGGTGATGCGGTCCAGGACGTGGACGGGAAGCGGCAGTTCGGGACCGACGGGTCCTTGGGCGGCACGCAGCGAGGGCGTGCGCGCCTCACGGACGGCGGTGGGGGACCCGAGGGCCGCGAGGACGCTGCGCAGGGCGGGCGCGGGAGCCGGGGGGACGTGCAGGGGCATGATGGGTCGCCTCTCATTCGACAGGCACGTGCTACGAGGGCGGTGCGGGAGCGGACGGCGCTGTCAGCTGCGCGGTGCACGAGGGATGCACGGGGCAGAGCGGGCGGGGGCCTTCGGCGCGGGCGCACGTCTCTGTCTCGTCCGCGGAGTTTATACGACGGGTGTTCGGGCGATGTTTCCGCTAGCACGCCGTCCTGTTACCGCAAGATGCGTATCGGTCGTCCTGCGCGGGGCGTTCTGCGGATTTTCTCCCGGTTCTCCGCGGGCCGTATCCGCGTGACCTCGTCATACTCCGGGCGAGCGGTCGGCTGATTTCCGTCGGCGTTTATCACCGGAGTGCCGGTGAATAAAACTCCGGACGGCCGCATGCCTGCGGAATGTGCCGGGGAGCAGTCGTTCAAGAGCGTACTGTTCCGGCGGTCCCCGCGGGGCGTTATCGATCACATCGCCTGGGCATCATCCACCGTGACATGCGGCCGGAACGTCAGGCTGTCCACGTGAGAAGGGACGTTCCATGGGGGAGAAGGTCGTTGCGGGCGCGATCGACCTGGCCGACCGGCTGCGGTACCGGGAGAAGGTGCGGGAGTGTCTCACGGGGCTCGGGCGACTCCTGGACGAGAAGCGGTTCGACCGTCCCAGGAATCTCATGGGACTGGAGATCGAGCTGAATCTCGCGGGTCCCGACGGATCTCCGCGCATGATGAATGCGGAAGTTCTCGAACGGATCGCGAGCCGTGATTTCCAGACCGAACTCGCGATGTTCAACCTGGAAGTGAACATCGCCCCGCACCCGTTGGGCGGCCGTGTTCTCGACCGGCTTGCCGAGGAGCTGCGCACCGGTCTCGGTTATGCGCACCGCAAGGCCGCGGAGGTCGACGCGGGCATCGTGATGATCGGCATTCTGCCGACGCTCGGCGCCGGTCATCTGGTCTCCGCGAACCTCTCCGACGTCGACCGCTACACCCTGCTCAACGACCAGATCCTCGCCGCGCGCGGCGAGGACTTCACGCTCGATATCGAGGGGGTCGAGCGGCTGACCTGCACCTCGTCGTCGATCGCCCCGGAGGCCGCCTGCACGTCCGTACAGCTGCACCTCCAGGTGACACCCGGCCGGTTCGCCGCCGTGTGGAACGCGGCGCAGGCCGTCGCCGCCGTGCAGATCGCCCTCGGCGCCAACGCCCCCTTCCTGTTCGGGCGCGAGCTGTGGCGCGAGTCGCGGCCTCCGCTGTTCCAGCAGTCGACCGACACCCGGCCGCCCGAGCTGAAGGCGCAGGGCGTGCGGCCCCGGACCTGGTTCGGCGAGCGCTGGATCGACTCGGTCCAGGACCTCTTCGAGGAGAACCTGCGCTACTTCCCGCCGCTGCTGCCGATCCTCGACGACGAGCAGCCGCTGGAGGTCCTCGACCGCGGCGGCGTGCCGTCCCTGGCGGAACTGGTCCTGCACAACGGCACCGTGTACCGCTGGAACCGGCCCGTGTACGGCGTCGTCGACGGCGTCCCGCACCTGCGCGTGGAGAACCGGGTGCTGCCGGCCGGCCCCACCGTCACGGACGTCATCGCCAACGTCGCCTTCTACTACGGCATCGTCCGCGCGCTCGCCGAGGACGCGCGGCCCGTCTGGTCCCGGCTCTCCTTCGACGCGGCGGCCCGCAATTTCGACGCGGCCTGCCGGTACGGGATCGAGGCGCGCCTGGAGTGGCCGCGCCGCGGCCGGTTCGGCGGCACCGAGCGGATCCCCGCCGTGACGCTCGTCCGGGACGAGCTGCTGCCGCTCGCGGCCGCCGGGCTCGACGCGTGGGGTGTCGAGCCCGCGGACCGGGACCGCTATCTCGGTGTCATCGAGGAGCGCTGCGTGCGGCGCACGAACGGCGCCGAGTGGCAGGCCGCCACCTACCACGAGGCGCGCGGGAGCGGACTCGGCCGGGAGGAGGCGCTCGCCGCGACGACGCGCCGCTACTGCGAGCTGATGCACGGCGGTGAGCCGGTGCACACCTGGCCCGTCGGACCGCCGCAGCCGGCCGTGCCGCTCGGCTGACGGCCGCCCGGCGCGCGTCAGTTGCTCTTGGCCCCGGCCTTGATGATGGCGTTCAGGATCACCTGCTGGATGTCCGCCGGGTCGCTGACCTGGTGACCGGAGCCGCCGGTGGCCGCCGCGATCTGCTCGATCTCCTGCTTGTCGGTGTCCGGGCCGACGGCGATCGCGATGAGCGGCACCGGGCGCTCGGGGTCGGACAGCTCCTCCAGGCGGCTGATCAGGCCGCTGCGCGAGATCGAACCCGCGTCCTCGTTCACCCCGTCGGTGACGACGACCAGGGCGTTGAACTTGCCGTCCTTGTACGAGGAGGTGGCCGCCTTGTAGGCGGCGAGCGTCGTGTCGTACAGACCCGTGGCGCCGTCCGGCACCGGCTGCAGTCCCGTGAACGCGGCCGAGAGGCGATCGCGCTGGGTGCCCGTGCCCTTGGCGTCGCCGAGTCGCTCGGTCGGCACCAGCTGCTTGTAGTCCCGGTTGCCGTCCAGGAGCGTCGAGAACTCCCACAGTCCGATCTCGTCCTCCGGCGTGAACGTCGCCAGGGCGCGCAGCATCGAGGCCTTCGTGACCTCCATGCGGGACTGGCCGCGATTCGGCACCAGGTTGGCCATGGAGCCCGAGGCGTCGACGACCGTGGTGATGCGGGCGCTCTGCACGGTGATCGTCCACATGCCGAGCGTCTGCTCGATCTGCTCCTCGGTGGCGGGCTCGGAGCTGGGCTCCGCGTACGGCTGCGGGGAGCGGCCGCCGGCCTGGGCGGCGACCGCCTCGGGGGAGCCGGTGCCCTCGGTGCGGAAGCCGTGCTTCTCCAGGAGGGTGCGGCCCTGCGGGGCGGACAGCAGCGTCATGAAGCGGAGCGCTGCGCGGCTCTGGTCGGTGGTCAGCGCGCCCTCGTCGACCAGCGAGAAGGGGTAGTCGAGGGCGGGCGATCCGTCCTTCGGGTAGAAGAGGTCGAGGGCGCCTTCGTCGCCGGCCTCGGCGTTGTGCGTGTAGGCGGCCTGTTCGGACAGGATCAGCGCCTCGTTGCGCCGCGGGTTGCCCGCCTCGGTGCCCGAGGAGTCGCGGGCCACCGTGTCCATGAGCTGCCCGTCGCTGTCGGACGTGCGCTGCGAGAGGACCTTCGCCATGGCGGCGGCCTGGGTGCCGTCCCCGTCGCCCGACTTCTGTGCGGCGGCGGCCAGTTTGGTCAGGGCCAGCAGACCGGTCGCGCTGCGGGCCGGGTCGGCGGCGCCCAGACGCAGGGCGTCGCCCTTCATCGCGGCCCCGGTCAGCTGCGTCCACGAGTACGTCTTGTCCGGCCAGCCGAACGACTTCGCCGCGGTGGGCACCATGCCGACGCCGACCGGGGACGAGGCGATGTTGCCCGCGGCCGTCACCGAGGTGGCGCCGGAGTTCGCCCCGACACGCTTGAGCCAGAGGCCGGAGTCGGGCACCCACACCTGGAAGTCGGGCTTGCCGCCGCCGTCCCGCAGGGACTGGGCCACCTTGTACGAATCGCTCGACGTGACCGTGACGTCCAGGCAGTTGCCGTCCGACGTGACCTTCTGGCGGTGCGCCCGCTCGGCGGCGTCGCGCAGCGCGGGCGCGATGTCGGGGGAGGCCATGACGCCGAGGCTCACCGAATCGCCGCAGGAGTCACCGAGGCCGAGCAGGTCGCTGCGGACGGCCAGCGCCGTGCCTGCCGCCACGACGAGGACGAGGGCCGTCGCGATGGCCACGGTGCGGCCGCGTGACCGGGGTCGGGGGTCGGCGCCTGCCGACCCGTACCCGTCGGGCATGCTGCTGTGACGTCCCATGGCGGTGGTGCCCCTCCCTGAGCCAAAAAGGCAGTTGCGATATAAGCGGTGATGCGAGGGTGGGCAGGGGTGCGCCGGTCAGCGGCGCTCCGCCCCCCTCGGCCTGTCGCGCGCGATCTTCGTACCTGCATTCGAGACCCTAGCGGTGCGGCGTGAGGGATGAGGCGGGATTACTGAAGTGGTGTCAGGAGTGCAGGTGGAGGCAGTGCAGGTGGCCGATTCTTTTCCCGTCGAGGGCTCTTCGCGACGAATTCTGCGGAACGAGACGCTCCTCGTCCTGGGCCTCTCGCTCGGTGCGAGCGGCGTGTCCGCGCTGATCAGCTTTGTCGGATCGGTCACCAAACCGGGGGGTCTGAAGGATCAGGCCGCGACGCTCAACGCCTCCGCCGCTCCGGGCCGCCCCTGGCTGGATCTGGCCTGGCAGCTGTTCGGGATCGCGAGCGCGCTCGTGCCCGTCGCGCTCGTCGCCCACCTGCTGCTGCGGGAGGGGGCGGGCCTGCGGACGATCGGCTTCGACCGCACCCGGCCGTGGTTCGACACCGCGCGCGGCGCCGGGGTCGCCGCGGTCATCGGCAGCACCGGCATCGCGTTCTACCTCGCCGCGCGCGGTCTCGGCTTCAACCTGACGGTGGTGCCCGAGGCGCTGCCCGACGTGTGGTGGAAGTACCCGGTCCTCATCCTGTCCGCGGTGCAGAACGCGGTCCTGGAGGAGGTCATCGTCGTCGGGTACCTGCTGCGCCGGCTCGGCCAGCTGGGCTGGTCCCCAGGACAGGCGCTGGTCGCGTCGTCCGTGCTGCGCGGCTCCTACCACCTGTACCAGGGCATCGGCGGCTTCCTCGGCAACGTCGCGATGGGGGTCGTCTTCGCGTTCCTGTACCGGCGGTGGGGGCGGGTCGGGCCGCTCGTCGTGGCCCACTCCCTGCTCGACATCGGGGCGTTCGTCGGATACGGACTGCTCGCCGGCCGGGTCGACTGGCTCCCCACCGCCTGACGCGTCAGGCGTACAGCTCGCCCTCGACGACCGTCACCGCGTGGCCGGTCAACAGGGTGCGCCCGCCGCGCAGCGCGACCCGGACGAGTCCGGTGCGGGCCGAGGCCTGAAGGCCCGTCAGCTCGTCGCGCCCGAGCCGGGCGGCCCAGAACGGGGCGAGTGCGGTGTGGGCGCTGCCGGTCACCGGGTCCTCGTCGACGCCGACGTTCGGGAAGAAGCAGCGCGAGACGAAGTCGTACCCGGCTGTCGGGTCCGCGGCGCGCGCGGTCGCGATCACGCCGCGCCGTGACACCCGGGAGAGCGCCGGCAGGTCCGGGGCCAGCTCCCGCACGGCCCGCTCGTCCGCGAGTTCGACGAGGAGGTCGCCGACCGCGGCGCCGGTGTCGTGCACGGACAGCGGCCGGACCCCGAGTGCCTCGACGACCGCGTCGGGGACCGGCTCCGCGGTGAGCGGTGCGGTCGGGAAGTCGAGCGTGAGCGATCCGTCCGCCTGCGGCTCGGCCACCAGGACCCCGCTGCGGGTGGCGAACCGTACGGAGCCGTCCAGCGCGCCCGTGCGGTGCAGCACGTGCGCGGTGGCCAGGGTGGCGTGCCCGCACAGGTCGACCTCGGTGGCGGGGGTGAACCAGCGCAGGGCCCAGTCGGCCGGACCGCCCTCGGGCAGCGGGTGCGCGAAGGCGGTCTCGGCGTGGTTGACCTCCCGGGCCACGGACTGCATCCAGGCGTCCTCGGGGAACGCGTCGAGCAGCAGTACTCCGGCGGGGTTCCCAGCGAACGGCCGGTCGGTGAAGGCGTCGACGACACGAATGATCATGCCGCCGACTGTATGTGCCCGGCGGGTGATGCGGCGGGCCGGTGCCGTCGGCCGCTGCGGTCGGTCGGTGCGGCCGGTGCGGCCGGTCCGGTCCGCCGGTGCGGTCAGCCGGTGTGCGCGGTCCGGGCGAGAGCGGCGCGCCAGGCGTCCACCGTCGTGACCTCGCCGCGGCGGGCCAGCACCGAGTCGAGCAGCGTCGTGTGCAGAGCGGGGTCCGCGTCGGCGCACGCGTCGGACAGCACGGTCACCGCGTAGTCCAGGTCGACCGCCTGGAGCGCGGTCGACAGCACGATCCCGCTGGTCGCGATGCCGGCCAGGACGAGCCGGGTGATGTCGCGGGCGGCGAGGAGCTGGCGCAGGTCGTTGCCCGCGAAGGCACTGACCCGGTTCTTGTGGACGACGGTGTCGCCGTCGGCGGGCGTCAGTTCGGCGGCGAACGCGGTGCCCGGGTCGTCCGGGGTGTAGACGTCCGCGGGGAGCGAGCCGAAGAGCTTGTTGCGCGGGTGGACGTCGACGTGACCGGGTCGCAGCTGGAGCCCGATGTGGAAGACGGGCACACCGGCCTCGCGGGCGGCGGCGCGCGCGTCCGCGGCGCGGGAGACGACGGTGCCCGGGACGCGGGCCACGATGGCCTGCTGGAAGTCCATGAGCAGAAGGGCGGTGCGGGACATGCGGGGGCCTTTCGGAAGGGGCGGTCAGGCGGCGTCGGACGCGTCGGTCCGGCGGCCCAGCGTGCGGTCGAACACGGTCAGCAGCAGATAGAGGACCCCCGCGCCGAGCATGACCCAGGCGAGGTGGTGGATCCCGGGGGTGTCGGCGTGCCGGCCGAAGGAGGCGGCGGTCGCGGAGGACGCGATCATCGAGCCGATGTAGGCGAAGGTGCGCAGCAGACCGGCGGAGGACGCGGTGCGCGCCGGATCCGTCTGGACGTACACGGAGTTCTGCAGGGCCAGGTTGTTCAGCCCCTGGGGCACGCCGAAGATCAGCGCGACGAGCAGCAGCATCCACAGCGGGCTCTGCGCGCCGAGCAGGAGGATGACGACACAGGCGACGATCTGCCCGACCGCCCCGGTCAGCAGCTTCCCGCGCACGCCGGGGCGCCGCCCGGACAGGATCGAGACGCCGATGGCCAGCAGGAACATGGGGATCTGGACGAGCCCGGCGTGGAAGGGACTCAGCCCGTACCCCTCCTCCGTCCACTGGCTGAAGCCGTAGAGGAACGCGTAGGAGACGACGTACGCGACGAGGGCGCGGCCGTACGTGGCGAGCAGCGGCCGGTTCCCGCCGAGGACCCGCAGGTCGATGAACGGGGTCTCCGCCCTGAGCTCCCGGGTGACGAAACCGGCGCCGGCCAGCGCGAAGATCACCAGCAGGTACCAGTCGCGCAGGTGCAGGTTCATCAGGAAGAGCAGCAGTGACGTGAGCGTCGCCGCGAAGAGCGCCATGCCGGGCAGGTCGATGCGTGCCGCCAGCTCTCCGCGGCGGACGGCCGGGACCGATCCCGGGGCGGCCTTCGGCATGCGCCACAGGCCGAGCAGGACGGCGGCGACCGCCAGCGGCACGTTGAGCGCGAACGTGGCGCGCCAGCCGCCGAGCGCGATCAGGAGCCCGCCGAGCAGCGGGCCGACCACGGCGATCGTCTGGTTGGCCACGGCCAGTGCGGTGAGCACACCGCCGGGGGAGTCGCGGCCGGTGCGCTCGGCCTCGCTGCGCACCAGCGCCATCGCCGACGGGTACCCGGCGCAGGTGCCGAACCCGAGCAGCACACGGGCGGCGATCAGCACGCCCAGGTTCGGCGCGAGGGTGCCGACGACGCCGGCGACCCCGACCAGCGTGGTGCTCACCAGGAACAGCCGCCGGGGGCCGAACAGGTCGATGAGCCGGCCGACGACCGGCTGCCCCAGCGACGTGGCCAGGTAGAGGGCGGACACCAGCCACGCGGTCTGTGAGGCGGGTGCGCCGAGCGCCGCACCGATGGGCACGAGCGCGACGGATATGACCGTCGAGTTGATGGGGTTGAGCACCGAGCCCAGCAGCATCGGGGGCAGCAGACGCCGGTCGAAGCCGGGACCCGCCGTCCCCGTCGTGCGGGCCGTGGCCGTCTCAGTCATGGGTCAGTCGCTCCAGTACGGACATCGCGGCGAGCACCGTCTGCCGCTCCTCCTCGGTGCAGCGGTCCTGCAACCGGACGGCCAGCCACTCGGTGCGTGCCTGGCGTGCCTCGGCGACCCGGCGCTCGCCCTCGGCGGTGAGGGAGAGCAGCAGGCGCCGCCCGTCCTGCGGGTCGGGCGTGCGCCGCACCAGGTCGCGGGCCGCGAGCGAGGTGACGGTGGCCGTCATCGACTGGTGCCGTACGCCCTCGGCGGCGGCGAGCTCGCTGGCCGTGACGCCGGTGGCGCCCGACAGCCGGGCGAGGACGGCGGCCTGGCTGAGGGTGACGTCCTGTGCCGCCGACGCCTTGAGCAGCCTGCGGCGCAGTCGGCTGACGACCGCGCGGACGGCGCGTGACGCCTGTTCCGCCGACGGTGAGGGACCGGGGTGCTCGCTCATGTCCGCCACGGTAGAACTCAACAGGCTTCCTGTCCAGTTTACCTGTCCAGTTTGCCTGTGGAGTGGATCGAAGGGGGCGGGCGGAAGCGGTCGGGTTCTGGTCCGGCGTGCGGTCGTGGGTGTTCCGGGCGGTTCCGTTCTGACCGCCCGGAACACCCACGACGTCAGAGGAGCAGTCGGCTCACCTGGAGAGTTCGGCCGGTTCGTCCAGCCGCGTCAGCTTCCGTGGGTTTCTCACCAGGTAGACCCGGGTGACCTGCCCGTTCTCCACCACGAGGCTCAGCGCCGTGGCCGGCTCGCCGTCGATCTCGATCCGGCCCGCAGGCGCGCCGTTGAGCCACACGGCCGTCGCCTCGAGCGCGGCCACTTCCGCCCGGTCCGTGCGCGCGAGCACCTTCGCCACCAGGTCGACCCCGTGGACCGGAGCCAGAGCGGCGGCCGCAAGCCCGCCACCGTCGGCGATCAGCACCACGTCCGGCGCCATGACCTCCACCAGTTCCTGCAACTGCCCGGTTCGCAACGCGAGAAGGAACCGCTCCACCACGGCCTGCTGCTCCGACCGGCTCACCCGCACCCGCGGCCGCCGAGCCGCCACATGGTCGCGTGCCCGCCGCGCGATCTGGCGCACCGTGGCCGCGGACTTCCCGACGGCTTCGGCGATCTCGCCGTACGGCATCTCGAAGACCTCGCGGAGCACGAACACCGCCCGCTCCGTCGGTCCGAGCGTTTCCAGTACGGTCAGCATCGCGATCGAGACGCTCTCCGCGAGTTCGACGTCGTCGGCGACATCAGGGCTGGTCAGCAGCGGCTCCGGCAGCCACTCGCCCACGTATTCCTCGCGGCTGCGCGACAACGATCGAAGGCGGTTGAGCGCTTGCCGTGTGACGACCCGGACCAGGTACGCCCGCGGGTCACGCACCTGCGAGTGGTCGACGTCGGCCCACCGCAGCCAGGACTCCTGCACCACGTCTTCCGCGTCGGCTGCCGACCCGAGCATCTCGTAGGCGACCGTGAACAGCAGGCTGCGATGGGCCACGAACGGGTCCTCGGTCATGCCGGCGACGCTACGCCGGACTCGGGACGCGCGGCCAACGGAATCTCACAGGCGTCGGAGAAGCCCTGCGACTCGATCCCGTTCGCCTTGTTGTTCCTGGTCGCCATGTTGGTGAAGGCGATGAACGCGGTGAGCTCGACCATCGCCGCCGGGCCGAGCCGGTCGAGCAGGCTCGCGTACAGCTCGTCGGTGACGGTCAGCGGTGTGTTCGTCATGGCCTCGGCGTACTCCAGCACGTCCCGCTCCAGCGGCGTGAACACCTCCGACTCCCGCCAGCGGGGCACCTGGCTCGCCTTGGCCAGGTCCAGGCTCTGGTTCTGCGCCTGGAAGTAGCCGATGTCGAGGCACCAACTGCAGCCGACCTTTGCCGCGACGGCCATGTGCGCGAACGACTTGAGGCTCGCGTCGGCCGCATCCCACTCGGCCACCTTGGCCGAGAACTCCAGGTTGGACGTGGCGACCTCGGGACTGTGCCACACCGCCTCGACGGGCTCGGGCACGGCACCGAGCTGCTTGATCATGCTGTCGCTGAGTTCGGTGGGGAGCTCCGCCTTCGGAACGCGTATCACCATGGTGTCCTCCTTGGACGTCTGCTTGTTCGGCATGAAGACACCGCCGGACCCACGGATGTGACAACCAGCAGGGCG
>NZ_WWIA01000407.1 GCF_009870065.1 Streptomyces sp. SID5785
GTGGGTCAGACCGCCCTCCCTCGACGAGTTCGAGGACTGGCAGCGGGCGTCGGACGGGCTCGTCGGCATGGTCACCCTGTCCCCGCACCACCCCGGCTCGCTGCCGTACATCGAGCAGCTCGCCGCCCGCGGTGTCCACGTCGCCATCGGCCACACCCATGCGACGCCGGACGAGATCCACGCCGCCGCCGCGGCCGGCGCCACGCTCAGCACCCACCTCGGCAACGGCGCCCACGCCGTGCTGCCGCGCCACCCGAACTACCTGTGGAGCCAGCTCGCCGACGACCGGCTCACCGCCGGACTGATCGCCGACGGCCACCACCTGCCGCCCGACACCCTCGTCACCATGATCCGGGCCAAGGGCGCCGACCGCTGCGTCCTCGTCTCCGACGCCGTGGCGCTCGCCGGTCTGCCGCCCGGAGCGTACGACGCCCCCGTCGGCGGCCGGGTCGAACTGCACGAGGACGGCCGCCTCGTGGCCGCCGGAACGCCGTACCTCGCCGGCGCCGCACGCTCGCTCGCGCACGGCGTCGCCCACGTGGCCCGCACGACGGGGATCGGACTCGCCGCCGCGCTGCGCATGGCGACGACGGGTCCCGGCCGCTTCGTCGGCGGCCGCGGACGCATCGCACCGGGGCAGCCCGCGGATCTCCTCCGCTTCACGTTCACCCCCGGCGACCCACAGCTGACCCCGCACACGACCTGGCTCCTCGGACACCCCGCGACCGGAAGGAACGACGGATGAACGCGCCGGCGGAACAGACCCCTTCGGGCGGCGCCGGGCCCGCCCCGCCGACGCCACCCACGCTCGACGCCGCCGCGCGCGACTGGGCCGAGCGGCTCGTCGACCGGTACGCCACCGGCCGGACCTCCCTCGTGCCCGTCCCGCCCGGTGAACTCGCCGACCGCGCCGCCCTGTCGGCGATTCCCGAGCAGGACCGGGCCGAGCTGCTCGGCACCTGGCCCGCGGCGGACCCCCGCAGCCCGCTCGCCGCCGCGCTGCGCGCCTGCCTCGACGCCCTGCACGACACCGGCGTCCCCGCGGCCGACCTCGACTGGCCCGATGCCCCCGCCTCCCTCGGCGCCCACGGCCGCCACTTCTACCTGCACGTCTACCTCGCCGCGCTGCCCCGCCTCCTGGAGCACCACTGCAAGCTCGGCGTCCCCGAGGCCGTCACCCGGGCCACTGTCGCGGACGTCGGCGCCAAGGCGGAGACGTACCGCAAGGCGCACGGCCGCAGCGGACTCGACCGGCAGCGCTGGCTCGTACGCCACTTCCGGGGCACCCTCTTCCGCGTCGGCCGCCTCCAGTACGACCGCACCGTGCTCGACACCGAGGCCTGCGGCGGCACACCGCGGCACGGCCCCGAGGACGGCGAGCGCGTCCTCGAACTGCACATCCCCGGCGACGGTCCCCTGACCCCGCAGCTGTGCGACACCTCCCTGCGCGAGGCCGCCGCGTTCTTTCGCACCTGCTTCCCCGACGAGACGTACACGTACGCGCTGTGCCGGTCCTGGCTCCTCGATCCGCAGCTCGACGGACTGCTCCCCGGCACCTCCAACATCCTCGGATTCCAGCGCCGGTTCACGCTCTTCGGCGCCGCCGACCCCTGCGACGACTCGGTCCTCGAGTTCGTCTTCCACACCCCGCCCGGTACGGCCGACCTCGCCCGGCTGCCCCGGAGCACCTCGCTCCAGCGGGCCGTCGTCACGCACCTGGGAGGCGGTGGCCACGTGCGGCTCCACTGCGGGGTGCTGCGCCTTCCCTGACACCCCGCGCCATCCACTCCGCGCGCACGCGTCGCGCGCAGAAAGGAGCAACGGCCCGATGTGGCACCGCCTGGCCCGGCACCGGGTGCTCGTCCTGCTCATGCTGCCCGGCCTGCTCTACTTCCTCGTCTTCCACTACGGCGCGTTCCTCGGCAACGTCGTCGTCCTCAAGGACTACGTGCCCTTCGACGGTCTCTGGGCCAGCCCCTGGACCGGCACCGCGAACATCAGCCGCATGCTCGGCGACCCCGAGTTCTGGCACGCGACCTGGAACACCGTGGCGATCGCCCTGCTCCAGCTCGTCTTCTTCTTCCCCGTGCCCCTCGGCATCGCCCTGCTGCTGCACAGCCTCACGTCCTCGCTGCTGCGCCGCTTCGTCCAGTCCGTCGTCTACCTGCCGCACTTCCTGTCCTGGGTCATCGTCGTCGCCCTGTTCCAGCAGGTCCTCGGCTCGACCGGTCTGCTGAACTCCTTCCTGCACGACGCGGGACTGCACACCGTCGACATCATCGGCAGCCCGGGCGCCTACAAGCCGCTCGTCGTCGCCGAGGTCATCTGGAAGGACGCGGGCTGGGGCACCATCATCTTCCTGGCCGCGCTCATGAACGTGGACGAGCAGAGCTACGAGGCCGCCGCGATCGACGGGGCGGGACCGTGGCGGCGGTTCTGGCACGTGACCCTGCCCGCCATCCGGCCCGTCGTCGTCCTCCTGCTGATCATGCGGCTCGGCGACATCCTCTCCGTCGGCTTCGAACAGATGCTGCTGCAACGGCCGTCGGTGGGACCCGAGGCGGGTGAGGTCCTCGACACCTTCGTGTTCTGGCAGGGGCTGGTCAACGGCGACACCGGATACGCGGCGGCGGCCGGCCTGTTCAAGGGACTCGTCGGAGCGGTCCTCGTCTTCGCCGCCAACAAGATCGCTCACCGGCTCGGCGAACAGGGGATCTACCGATGACCAGCCTCACCGCGTTCGCCCGCAGGACCCGCCGCCCGGCCGCCGGGGCACGCCCCGCCCGCACCGGCAGGGACAGCGGGCGCCCCGCCTGGAGCGAACGGCCCCGGCCGCTCACCCAGGCCGCCAAGGCCCTCGCCCTGGTCGTGCTCGTCGCTCTCGTCCTCGTCCCGTTCCTCGTCATCGTCTCGACGTCCCTCGCCTCCAACCGCGAGGTCGTCGCGGGCGGCGGCTGGGTGCTGTGGCCCAGCCACCCCACGCTGCGCGCCTACGACAACATCCTCAGCGGCGGCATCGTGACCCGTGCCCTCGGCGTCAGCGTCGCCGTGACGTGCGCCGGAACCCTGCTCTCGCTCGCCTGCACCACGTTCCTCGCCTACGCGCTGGCCCGGCCCGGTGTCTTCGGCGGCAAGCCCGTCCTGCTGCTCATCCTGTTCACGTTCCTCTTCCCGCCCGGCATGATCCCCGCCTACCTGCTGGTCAAGGGCCTGGGCATGCTCGACACCTACGCCTCGCTCGTCGTGCCCGTCCTCGTCAACGTCTTCAACCTCGTCGTCCTGCGCGGCTTCTTCCAGGGCATCCCGGAAGAGCTGTACGAAGCGGCGCGGCTGGACGGCGCGGGCGACTGGAAGATCCTGTGGCGGATCGTCCTGCCCCTGTCCAAGGCCGCACTCGCCGTCGTCGGCCTCTTCTACGCCGTCAGCTACTGGAACGCCTGGTTCCACGCCTCGGTCTACCTCGAGTCCGACCACTGGCCGCTCCAGCAGGTGCTCCGCACCTACGTCATCGGCGGCGCGCAGATCGCCGACACCGGACTCAGCGAGGCGGGACAGGTCTCCGCCCCGCAGACCACGCAGATGGCCGTCCTGGTGCTCGCGACCGTCCCGATCCTGCTGGTCTACCCCTTCGTCCAGAAGTACTTCACCAAGGGCGTGCTCACCGGCGCCATCAAGAGCTGAGCCCGACCGTCGTCCACCCACGCCTCCAAGGAACCGGTGTCATGAACGACCCCACCCTGTCGCGCCGCACCCTGCTCCGCACCCTCTCCGCCGCCGGCGTCGCTCTCGCCGCGCCCGCCGCGCTCACTGCCTGCGACACCGCGCAGCACGGCTCCGTGTCCAACGCGGGCAGGAAGAGAGCCGCGCTCCCCGCGTACGTCCCGCGCACCGTCGTCACACCCGACCTCGCCCCCGACACGCACGGCGTCCAGTCCGGCTTCCTGTCCTACCCGCAGAAGCTCACGACCGCCGTCGCCGAGCGCCCCGGCACCGGCAAGGAACGCATCAAGGTCCTCTCCATCACGTACGGCACCCCGCCCGAACCGGCCTCGCGCAACCGGTTCTACGCCGCGGTGCAGAAGGCGCTCGGCGTCGAGATCGACTTCACCGCCGTGCCCGAGGCCGACTTCCGCGCCAAGATGACGACCGTGTTCGCGGGCGACGACCTGCCCGACATCATCAGCATCGGCGGCGGCTTCGTCCTGCCGCGCGAGGCCGAGTTCGCCCAGTCCCGCTGCGCCGACCTCACCGAGCACCTGTCCGGGGACGCCGTCAAGGACTACCCCAACCTCGCCAACCTGCCCCCGTACGCCTGGGAGGGCATCGGCCTGATCGGTGGCCGGCTCTACGGCATCCCCATCGAACGGCCCAAGTTCGGCGACCCGCTCTGGATCAACCAGGAGGCG
Organism: Streptomyces sp. SID5785; assembly: GCF_009870065.1. Classification (GTDB taxonomy): domain Bacteria; phylum Actinomycetota; class Actinomycetes; order Streptomycetales; family Streptomycetaceae; genus Streptomyces. The sequence goes on from NZ_WWIA01000407.1 coordinate 4,407, forward strand.
TTCACCGCCGCCGGCTACCGGCCCGGCATGGCCGCCGCCGACTTCGCCGCGACCGCCGAGAACGCGACGGGCGGCAAGAAGTGGGCGCTCGGTGCCTACAGCGGCTCGGCCTTCGGCTACCGCACCTTCGCCCCCTGGCACGGCACCCCCAACGAGTGGCGCATCAAGGACGGCAGGGCCACCGACATGTGGGGCACCGACGCGTTCAAGGAGATGCTGGCCTTCCACGCGAAGCTGCGCCGCGACGGCTCCTACACCCCGGACGCCACCTCCGTCTCCAACGTCGACGAGATGACCCAGTTCTACAACGGCACCGTCCTGTCCATGGTCGACGGGTTCCTCGCCTACCCCAGCGACTTCCAGGGCATCAAGGACGCCTACACCCTCGACGCCGCCGTGCCCTACGAAGTCCCCGGAGTGACCCCGCACTTCCAGCAGACGCGCGGCGCCTTCGGCTACACCCTCCTCAAGAAGGCGTCCAAGGACCGCGTCAGGCTCCTGCTGCGCGTCCTCGACTACCTGGCCGCCCCCTTCGGCACCAAGGAGTACGACCTCACGCACTACGGGCTCGAAGGCGTCCACTTCGAGCGGAACAAGGACAACGACCCGATCCCCACCTCGCTCGGCCTCGTCGAGTCCAACACCAACCTGCCGCTCAAGTACCTGTGCGACGCCCCGAACGTCCTCTACCAGCCCGGCGGCGCCGACCTCGTCAAGCGGCTGCACGCCTGGCAGAAGAAGGTCGCACCGCTGCTCGAGCGCAACGACCGGTGGGGCCTGCAGTCCGAGACCTTCACCGACCGCGGAGCGAGCCTCGACCAGATCCTCGGCGACGGCGTCACCTCCGTCATCGCCGGCCGCAAGAAAGTCTCCGACTGGGACGGCATCTACAAGAAATGGCGCGAGCAGGGCGGCGCCAGGGTGGCCGACGAGTTCCTGAAA